>CAZWSD010000018.1:0-20773 GCA_964636535.1 uncultured Acidobacterium sp.
CCCTTTGATCTCCATGAGCTCATCGCGCTTCTCTACCGCGAGCGTTGGCTCGGCCTCGCGATCTTCACAGCTGTCCTCACGCTCTTCATTCTCTATGCCTTCCTGGCCACCCCCATCTACCGCGCCGATGCCCTCCTCAAGGTCGAAAAACAACCGAGTGCTCTCTCCGGGGCGAGTGCGCTCCTCGGCGGGCTGTTCCCCTCGGGCGCCTCGACCGAGGCGGAGATCGATATCCTGCGCTCGCGCGCGGTCCTCATGCCAACCGTGCGTCACCTGGGACTCGACATCGCAATCAAAAGCCCCAGGGGAAACCATTACGACGCGCTCCGCGCCCGCATCGAAAAGCGCTCGCTCATTCTCAAGCGCCTGGACGTCCCGGACAGCCTGCGCGGCAAAAAACTCAGGCTGATCGCGAGCATGGGGGGCGGGTTCCGGATCGAGTATCCGAAAGGACGCCCCCTCCTGACCGGCCGGGTCGGCGTACCCGTTCATTTGCCCGGCTGGTCGGTTTGGGTCACCCGCCTCGTGGGACATCCCGGCCGGACATTCAGGGTCGAGCGCATCCCGGCTGAAACCGCAGTGACCGCTCTGCGCGCCGGGATCTCCGCAGTCGAACTCGGGGTGCGCACGGGGATCATCGCACTTGCGCTGGACGGCCCCCACCCGCGCTGGCTCGCCCAGGTCGTGGACACGGTCGTTCACGAGTACCGTATCCAAAACGTAACGGCCAAAGCAGCCCAGGCCCGCGAGAGCCTGGTTTTCATCGATCACCAGCTCCCGCGCCTCAAACGGCGCCTCAACCGGACGGAAACGCGCTACAACCGCTACCGGGCGCAAAATCATATCATCGACGTGAGTGCCCAAACCCGGGCGCTCCTCGCAGAGGCGACGAGTCTCGAGGAGGTGCTGACCGAGCTCCGGCTCCGCCTGGCCGACCTCTCCCAATCCTATGAACCGGGCTTCCCCCTCATGCGCGCACTCCTGCGCGAGAAGCGCCAGCTCGAAGCACAGAAGAGGACGCTTAGCGCCCACATCGAATCCCTGCCCCTCAAGCAGCAGGAATACATCCGGCTCCGGCGCAACGTGGAGATCTACACCCGCCTCTACATGGCGCTCCTCGCAAAAGCCCAGGATCTCGAGGTCGAGCAGGCCGGAACTGTGGGAAACGTCCGGGTCGTCGAATACGCGATCACCCCCGACAAGCCCGTCAAGCCGGACCGTCACCTGATCGCGATCCTGGGGGTTCTCCTGGGCGGTGGACTGGCGCTTGCGGCCATCTTCCTCAAGCGGGCCCTCGTCCATGGCGTCTCCAATCCCGAAACCATCGAAGACGAGTTCGGACGGCCCATTTTTGCCCTGGTTCCACACAGCCCGCATGAAGCCCGGGGAACCCGCCGCGCGGGCCGTGGCGGAACAATCTCCCTCCTCGCAAAGGTTTTCCCCGAAGATCCCGCCGTCGAGGCCATTCGCAGTCTTCGGGTGAGTCTGGATCTCGCCACCCCGAAGCCCCCATCGCCCATCATCGCCATCGGGGGACCAAGGAATGAGATCGGGAAAACATTCCTTTCGGTGAACCTGGCCTGCGTACTGGCCGAAGCTGGCGAGAAGGTGGTCCTGATCGATGCCGACTGCCACCGTGGCCAAGCCCACCGCTATTTCGCTCAGGCCCCGGGTCCCGGACTCGTCGATCTCCTCCGGGACGGAGGCGACTGGCACAAGGTACTCAAGCCCCACCCTGCGGAAAGTCGTCTCATGCTCCTTTCGGCCGGCACGCGCACGGCCCATCCTGAGCATCTCCTCGAGGGAGAAGGGTTTGGGAAACTGCTCGAGGAGCTCCAAGAGGACTTCGATGCCCTGATTCTCGATCTTCCGCCCTACCTCGGAGTCACGGACGGATTTTTCGCAGCCCGGCGCGCCACGGTCAATCTCCTCGTCCTCAAGGCGGGTGTGCATGCGCTTTCGGAAATCCGTTTCGTAATGAAAAAACTGGATCAGGCCGGAATCCGTCTCACGGGTTTCGTCATGAATGATCTCGGCCGCGGCGTGGGTGCCTACCGCTACTATGGGTACGGCTACGGCTACCGGCGCGACAAGCTGACGGGCGATTGAGAAAGAAGGAAGAGCCATGTGCGGACTCGTTCTCATGGCCCGGCGCAGCGGGCCGGTCGGCGAGGCCGACCGGGAAGCCGGCCGCCGCATGCTTGAGCGTCTTATCCGGAGAGGTCCCGACGGCTCCGGAGAATGGATGGATCCCGAATCCATGGTTTACCTCGGCCATCGCCGGCTCGCCGTGATCGACCCCGACCCCGAGGCGGATCAGCCCTTCCATTGGCCGGAGGCCCATCTGAGCCTCGTCTTTAACGGCGAAATCTACAACTGGCGGGAACTCCGTTGCGAGCTCGAGGGACACGGCCATCGTTTCCGAACCCGGTCGGATACGGAGGTCTTGATCCATGCCTACGGCGAATGGGGTCGGGAGGCGGTCCATCATCTGCGTGGAATGTACGCCTTTGCCGTCTGGGACGGCAGGCGCCGCGAGATTTGTCTCGCGCGAGATCCCTACGGAATCAAGCCGCTCTACTACAGCTTCGACGGGGAGGCGCTCAAGGTTGCCTCACAGGTGAAGGCCCTTCTTGCAGGAGGCACGGTGGACGATGCGGCGGACCCCGCAGGATGGGTCGGCTTTCTTCTCTGGGGGAGCGTCCCCGAACCCCGGACGGTATACCGGGGTATCCGGGCGCTGCCGGCTGGTACGACGATCATCTGGACGCCGGAGGGATTGGGGGAGTCCCAATCCCATTTCGATTTCACGCGCACGATCACAGGACCCAGCCCGGTTCGGGCTCAGGGTGAAAGGGAGGAGATGATCCAAACTGCCCTGGCGGACTCGGTGCGTGCCCATCTCGTCTCCGATGTCCCGGTCGGCGCCTTCCTCTCAGCCGGCATCGATTCGGGGGCGCTCGTGGGACTCATGCGCGATCTGGGCCAAGACCCGATCCATACCGTGACGCTCGGATTCGAGGAGTTTGCCGGCAAGCCCGAGGACGAAGTCCCGCTGGCAGAATCGGTGGCACGTCGTTACGGAACCCGGCAGACGACCCGGATCATCGGGAAAAAGGAATTCCTCGAGGACTGGCCCAGGATCCAGGAGGCGATGGACCAGCCGAGCGTGGACGGGGCAAATACCTGGCTCGTGAGCAAGGTCGCCCATGAGGCCGGGCTCAAGGTCGTGCTCTCGGGCGTGGGCGGAGACGAGCTCTTCGGCGGCTATCCCTCCTTCCGGCAGGTTCCGGCATGGGCCCTCACGATGCGTCGCATCCGGGCCATCCCTTTGGCCGCTCCGTGTGGTTATCTCCTGAGTCGTATGGCCCGAAAACTATCCCGCAGCCTGCCACCCAAACTGCCCGGGCTCTTCCGTTATGGGCACACAATGGAAGGTGCCTACTTCGTCCGCCGGGGGCTTTTCATGCCATGGGAACTCAATGGAATCCTGGATCCGGACTTCGCAGAGGCGGGACTCAGAGGACTGACCCCTCTACCGTGGGAGGCCAGTGACGAGGGTGCGCCGTCCATGACGCCACTCGGCAGGGTCATGATCCTCGAGTCAACACGATATCTCAGAAATCAACTGCTCCGGGATGCCGATTGGGCCAGTATGGATCATTCGCTTGAACTGCGTACGCCACTTGTCGACTGGATGCTCTTACAGATCGTGGGTTCGGATCTCGCGAGCAGATCTTCCATCGGAAAGGAACTCCTTGCTCGAGCGCCGAATGTCAAACTAGACAACGAACAAATCCTGAGGCCCAAGACCGGATTTGGGCTACCGTTGGCTGCGTGGCTGGCCCGCGACTTTCCAGTCGATGGCGACGATCGCTTGAGTCGTTTGAGCGATATCTCCAGAAACTCAGCATGGGCTTTGACAAAATCCAACTGTCGTGGGATTGTCGGCGGACGGGGCTGACCTGATGCGTATCCTGATTGCAGGCCATGCTCCTGAAGACTCTTTTGCAGACAATGCCCATTGCACACTCCAAGAAATGGGTCATGAGGTTCGGGCATTGAGCCATCTGCTGCAGACCCGCTACCAACTGTTCCTCCAGCGCCCCCCAGACTGGCAAAGGCCCGGTTGTGAAAATACTTCTCCCGCAACTTGTCCCAGAGGTACTCTGGGGGGTTCGGTTCCGGCGAATAGGGTGGCAAAAAGTGCAGGCGTCGATTTTCTGGCAGCTTGAGATCGTTACTTTTGTGCCAACCGGCACCATCGAAAATCATGACGATGTTTTCATCGGCGTAACGCAGGGCAACCTCGTCGAGGAAAATCCTCATGCGCCTGCCGCCGACTTCTGGCAGAACCAGGGAATCCATACGTCCGTCCTGGGGCGATACGGCCGCATAGGCATACGTGTATAGGTAGATCGGCATGCCTTTCGCTTCGGGACGCATCGGCTTCCTGATCCGGCCATGGCGGGTGTCGCAGATCTGCCCCAAGCGCGCTTCGTCCCGGTACATCAACCGCAAAGTGCGAGAGACCGAAAACGTCGCCAACACTTCGGCTATGACTTCGGGCAGTTTTTCCCCAGACTTCCCAGCGTTCGGCATCCCCCTGCGGATGGCAGGTATCGGGAGCGAGCTTCCGCCATCCGTGGCGTGCCAACATGCGATAGACCGTCGAAAGCGCCATGCGTTTCCCCACATTCTCCTCAATCAGTGGTTTGAGTCTGGGATCGCGACGATGCCGCTCTTTTGCGCGTCGGCCAGCACTTCGTCGAAAATGCCGGCCTCTCGCTCAAGATCAGCTCATGCATGGTTGCCGCAATGCGGTTTTCGCTTGGGGCGGCTCCATAGTCCCTTCGGCAATCCTGGAAAATCGTGTGCGTATCGCACAGGTGGCATTTACGGAGCCGTCCGATGGCCCGCGCCGTCTGCTCCAGGCTCATTCCCAAATCCAGAGGCAACAGTACTGCCTGTGCCCGCCTCAATTTTTCCGCTGTCTTTGCGCTGCGCAGCAACGCCCGCACCGCACCCATATGCTCTGCCCCGCTTGCCGGACGTGCCCTACCATGACCCCCCGAGAACCATGGCATGCTATCACTGTTTATAACGCTAATTGGAATCAGATCCAGGCGCAAGGCATACGCGTAGCTCAGGCTGTTGCCTGCCAGCACCAGCACCCAGACCAGGCGACGCAGCCACCGTAATGTTGTGGCGTCAACGTGCCCCCTCGCCACCCGCGAAACGTGTGAGCGCGATGACGCCAGCGCCTCGACTCCGGCTTCTTGGCTGGTTGGCGGACTCGTCATGCACCGGTGCCCTACGCCAGGGGCGCGTGCTCATCCATGACTGCTTCTAGAATCCGCGCCATCACCCGCTCGTTGTAGTGGTCGTTACGCAAGGCGCGGGCATGGCCCGCCGCCGCGATGGCCTTGCGCCGCGCTTCGTCGACCAGCAGCGCCCTGCACTGCTCTGCGCATTCGGCAGCATCGTTCCAGAACACCGCCTCGCGGCTTTCCTCATAGAGTTCCAGATGCTCGCTGGTACGCTCGGCGCAGAACAGCCCGCCCAGAGCGGGAATCTCCAGGCTACGCTGGGTGTGCAGATCGCGGTTGCCCTTGGACAGCAGGCCCAAGTTGACCTTGGCGGCGAGGATGGCGGCAGCGTAGTCGGTATCGGTATCGAGGCCGGGTCCGCGCCAGTACGGCGCCAGTTGCGGCCATTCCTGCGCCTTCTGCCAGCGATTGCCCCAGATTGACAGCGGCACGCCACAGCGGATCAACTCGGCCATGAAGGGCCCGCGTTCCGCCATCCAGGTGCCGACGAAAGCTACCTCGCTGGCGAAATGCTGTCGCTGCTCGACGCTCAGCTCGCGCGGCGCGTGTGCCACTTCGTCCGCGCTACGCCAAACCTGCATCACCGCTCGCGCGCCATGGGTACGCGCTTCCGCGACATTCTCGTCGCGTACCACCGCTAGTAGGTCGTATTCGGGTACCGCGCGCAAATATCCCGCGAAACGCCGGGCAACCCGGCCACTGAACGGATCATCGACGGTGTAGTTGACGATGGGCACCGCCGCGCCACAACGCCCACGGATCGCCCGTAGCACACGCGGGCCGAACCACTCCCCCTGATCGACCCAGACCAAGTCCGGCTTCACGATCGCAACGGCCTCGGCTATGCGGTGCGCAAGCATGATGTTCGAGCCCAAGCCACCAGCGTGATGCATCCATGGACCAACCCATCGCCCCATCGGCAACCAGGCGCGTGAGTCGATTGCTTCTACCCTATGTCCCAGCCTGACCAGCGCATGAGCCCGATGCGTCGATGTCCCGCCAGAATTCCCGAGGTACGCAATGCGCATTACGAAAGCTCCACGAGATGGGCGTGCGCTGATTCGCCTTGCCTGAATGCAGCCAGGTATGCCGATGCAACGGCCTCCTGCGTGTAGTGCGCCAATGCGTAAGCTCGCGCCTGCTCCCCAAGCCGTGAGCGCTGTGAAGGCGAGTCGACCAGCCGCAAAAGCGCGCCCAACAATGCCTTGGCGTCACCCTCCTTAAAGACCACCCCGCCCGATCCAATCACATCGCGAATCGCGCCGGAAGATGACCCCACGCACGGCACGCCGGTGAGCATCGCCTGCGCAAGGACAATGCCAAACTGCTCCACCCAGGTGGGTGTACTGAGCGAGGGCAGCACAAACAGGTCGAGTGCCCGCATGTAGGCGGAAACCTGCTCATGCGCGACAGCCGCTATGCGAATGACGCGCCCCGGCAGGCGCTTCTCGCAGTAGGCTCCGATCTGCACATCCATTGGACCGGACCCCAGCAAAAGCAGTTTGCAGTTGCGATTGCCCAGGCTCGCGAAGGCTTCGAGCAGAGTCATGATGCCTTTCTCCGGTACCATCCTGCCGACGTAGCCGATAAGCACGGTCTCCGGCGCTATTCTGAGCTCGACGCGCAGTTGCAAGTTCCTGCCCACTGAGTACTCAGCATCCGTCAAACCCAGTTGCGGCAGTACTACTGAGCGCCCAAGAAACCCCTTTTTTTCATGCAGCAGCACCTGTGCCTGACGGTTGCCGCAGATCACGAGATCGGCATGCCCAAGCCCAAAGCGATTGAGGGTGCGTTTAAGCCAGCCCCTGACGCCACCCGGATCTCGCGCCAAGTTATCCCAGAGGAAAAAGCTGATGCGTGCCTGCCGCGCAAACAAGCGCGCCAACAGGACAGTTTCGAATCCGGTCACGGAGTAGGGATCCTCCTCGATGTGGATGCGGTCGGGTTTATAGCTGCGCATCAGCCTAGCCAATTCGCAGGGATCAACCAAGTAACTCATTTGCGAACGATTGAATAAGGTGCGCAGATCTGGCACTGCTCTGGCATCAAACGCGGGATGCCACTCCCTGCGGCGCGGCCCGAACGATGTGGATAGGCATTCCGGCGTGACCAACTTGATCTGTTGATCAGGATCTATCGCGAGCATCTGCACCCACTTGCGCTGGTTGAACGCAATCATGTAGGTGCCGCTGATAATCAGGAGTTTCATGATCAGCGCAGCCTGACCTCTTCCGGCAGGGCATAAACTTCATCCACCATCTCGGACGCAGTAGCCACTTGCATGCCATCGATCCGGAAAATCGAATAGCCATGTTCATGCAAGATCTTTCTGCACTCCTGCCATTGCTGCTGCCCGTGCAAGACCACCAGCCAGATCGCTCGACGCTGGCTCAGGAGGCGTGCCGCGCCCCGCAGCACGCGGCTTTCGCTGCCCTCGACGTCCATCTTCACTAGATCCGGTGGAGGCAGCACACTTCTCTCAATGAGTTCATCCAAAGCGATTGAGCAGACGCGGTAAGCACCCGGTTCATCTGTGATGCTGCCCATAGCATTGCTTTCTGCAATTCTGAAATCGACGATTCCTCTCTGCTCGGAAACCGCCATGCCGCGGCGTACCAAGCGCGCGCAGGCATCTTGCTTTTCTCGTTCATAGGTTCCTATCCAGCAACCGTGGGTATGGCTTCCAACGCGCCATTGATAGCCCTTGTTGATGCCAGAAAGGATCGGCAAAACCGATTGCCGAGGCAGGAGACACAGTGGCAGACGCAACAGCTTTCCGAGTGGTGCGCACGGATCGGTCGACAGCAGGCGGGTGGGCGCTGCAGACATCTTTCAGCCTCCCAGCGTCTGGCGGAAGTAGCCGATGGTGCGCGCCAAGCCTCCGGCTAGATCGGTCCGCGGCGTCCAGCCAAGCATGGCCCCAGCGCGTTCGATGTCCGGCTGCCGCCGGTGCGGATCGTCGGCAGGCAGCGGTTTGTAGACCACGGATGACTTTGAGTCGGTGAGGCGGATAACCTCCATCGCCAGTTCGCGGATCGTGAACTCGACCGGGTTGCCGAGGTTGATGGGCCCGGTGATGTCGTCGGCGCTGCCCATCAGCTGTACCAGGCCATCAATCAGGTCGTCCACATAGCAGAAGGAGCGGGTCTGCTCACCAGAGCCGTAGATCGTGATCGGCTCGCCGCGCAGCGCCTGGACGATGAAATTGGATACCACACGGCCATCGTTCGGGTGCATGCGCGGACCGTAGGTGTTGAAGATGCGGGCCACCTTGATTTGCAGCGCATGCTGGCGGTGATAGTCAAAAAACAGGGTCTCGGCGCAACGCTTTCCTTCGTCATAGCAAGAGCGCACACCGATGGGATTGACACAACCCCAATAGTCTTCACGCTGGGGGTGTACTTCCGGGTCGCCATATATTTCGCTGGTCGAGGCCTGCAAGATTTTCGCCCTGAGGCGCTTGGCAAGTCCGAGCATATTAATCGCCCCATGCACGCTGGTTTTGGTGGTTTGCACAGGATCCCACTGGTAATGGATGGGTGAGGCTGGACACGCCAGGTTGTAGATCTCGTCCACTTCGACGTAGAGCGGAAACGTCACGTCATGGCGCTGAAACTCGAAGCGCGCTTTGCTGAGCAGGTGCGCGATGTTCTCCCTCATTCCGCTGTAGAAATTGTCCACGCAGAGCACTTCGTATCCATCCTTCAACAACCTTTCGCACAGGTGCGAACCGAGAAAACCCGCGCCACCTGTGACCAGTACCCGCTTTCTGTTCCTGATGCTCATTAAGGTCTCCTCAAGATTGAGCCCGGATTCAGTCTGGTAGCGCGATTTTCATCACTTGTCCACCCACGCCACCGCCAGCAGATTCTGCGAGAGCACCGTGTGCTGGTTGAGGCTGCCCGTTTCCACGGCGATGTAAAACAGCAGCGCCGCGCGAATCAGCCGCCACAGCGCGGCGCGAACCCCGCTTGTGAAACCATGCGCGATCGGGCGATCTTCGTAGGCCACGACCCGCGCAAAGCCGTCGTAAGCAGCAACTTCCCCAGCGGCGCGCGCGTAGAGGATCGCGCCATGGCCGCAGCCAATGCCCAGGATTGCGGCAGCGCGGTCCGGTGGCATTCAAGTGCTCGCCAGCCAGCGCAGATAGGGCAGCCGCGACGCAAGGCCTTGCAGTGCGCGCGGTGCCAGAGCCTCGCTGCGGCCAGTGACGTAGGCGCCGTAGATGCGCTCTCGATATTGGGAGCATTCCGCATACATTGATTTCTTTCCTTTCGGCTTGGCAATGCACATTAGCTCACTACCGGAAAAATCCAGCAAGCGTTGTTTATAATTGTCGTAAATCCAATTTCCTATAGAATAAAGCATGCTTATCCGGTTGTCACATCCAGCCACTGATCAGCAGTGTCCAAACGATAATCGAATAGATTCATCTGGTTATGCGCTTCGGACGGATTGTGGTTGGCATCGAGCCGGATATGAGTCTATGGAATCCTTGGCGTCATGAACATCAAGTGGAACACATTCCATACGTTACAGGGTGTTGATGTCTGCAACTCACGCGATCCCCGTTTTAAGCTCGCGGGCGTAGCTAAACACGACGACATGAATAATGCAGCATTATGATATCCTTGCCTCGTTCTATTCTCTGGGAGAAAGACGATGTGCAGGCTGCAGATCGAGGATGCCGAGATTATGCGAATCGCGATTCAACAGGAGATCGGGCGTAGCGAGGAATCTCGTTACGACCATCGCCTGCACGGGTTGCTGCTCGTGACTGCCGGCCAATCGTGCCGCAAAGTCGCGGATCTGTTTGGTGCGGACGGGACCACGGTGCAGCGCTGGGTCCGCCGCTTCGAGAGGGCAGGCTGGATGCACTGCGAGAAGGCGAGCACGCAGGACGACCCCGCACACTCGATGTGATGCAATGGCGTTCGGCACAGAGCGATCTGTGTAAAACCCCACGGGACTTCGGTCTGCCGGCCACTTTATGGGACGGGCCGGTCTTGCCGGAACATCTGCGCCAGCGCTACGCTGTGGACTTGGGGATACGCCAGTGTCAGCGTTTGTTTCGACAGATGTAGTTCCGGCTACGCAAGCCGTGCCCTCAAGTCGCTCAATCGGATCCGCTGAAAGTCACGGCAGTAAAAAAACCCCGTCGCCTGGCCCGGCGCACCGATGTGAAACTGTGGAGCCTGGATGAATGTCACTTCCAGCAACATGGCTCTCGCTGCTGAATGGGGGTGCCACCGGAGATCAAGGACCCGATTCTGCGGCATGCGCCGACCCGCAAGTCCGTGGCTTGCTTCGGTTCCGTCAGCTTGCGCAACGGCCAATTCGTCCGCATGACGTGCCCCATCTTCAACGCCGTGACTTTCCAGAGTTTCCTCAAGCGACTGCTGCGCCAAAAAAACCCAGGACGGCGCCTGCTCCTCGTGCTCGACAACGCTTGCGACCATCACGCGAAACTCCTGGCGCCCCGCCTGCGTTTCCACAAACAAGATCTGCGGCTGCTGTTCCTGTCGCCCTACAGTCCACAACTCGCCCCGATCGGGCGGGTCTGGAAGCTGATTCGGCGCCTCGCGACACACGACCGCTACTTCGCCACGCTGCCCGAGGGGCTCAAGGCGGTCAACACGTGCTTCGGTCGGTGGCGTCGACCGAATTACGACGATTATGCGGCATTACTTAAGTCGCTGTGTTTAAAGCGGCGTCATCGGCATGTTCTGAAGGCACGTGACATGGCTCATGCCTGTGCCTAATCCATCTGTCCGCAAAAAAATCCAGCGTGGCATGAGCGCCAACGCCTACAGCATGCTCACGACCGTCATGATCCAGCTGGCTGGAGTTCCAATTCTTCTTCATTCTTGGGGCACGCAACTCTTTGGCGAGTGGCTTGTGTTGTCTGCTATCCCAGTCTATCTCTCATTGGCCAACTTGGGTTACGCCTTGTCGATCGCAAACGACATGACCGCGAGGATCGCACGCGATGATCGGGAAGGTGCACTCGTTGCGTTTCATAGCCTGACCGCTCTGATTTCAGTAACCACTCTTGCTGCGGTTATGGCTGTAACCATTATCGTCACTGTTGTTCCGGTAGCCGGGTGGCTGCATCTTGCCGGTCTTTCGGCCTCGATGGTTCGCTGGGTACTCATTTTGCTTGTCGGCGAAGTATTGATCCAGCTTTGGGGAGGTGTATCCTCGGCGGGGTATCGGGCCACCGGAGAGTATGGGTTGGGCCTGACTTTGGATGCAACCGTCATTTTATTTCAGTATGTAGCAATCTGGAGTGCTGCCCTTTCGGGGTTTGGTATCGTTGGCGCCGCAGTAGCTTTTCTATCCGTGCGGGTCGTCGGAACATTGATGACCACCGGGATTTTACTCCGCCGTCACCCATGGCTGAGCCTTGGTTTCCGGCAGGCGCGTCTGCGCTATATCCGCCGTCTCCTCACTCCTTCCCTGGCCAGTTTGATGCTGACGATCTCAAATACACTTAAAAATCAGGGCTCGTTGCTGGTTGTCAATGCCTTGCTCGGGCCGGTTGCCGTGGTGATGTTCTCGGTTTTGCGAACCCTCACCCGTTTATCGCTGCGCTTCGTGAGCATTGTCAGCCATTCGATCGAGCCGGAGGTAGCCCGCGCCGAGGGGAGCAGGGATCATGCACTGCAACGCCGGCTGTATCTCGCCGGTTTGAGAGGTAGCTGGTGGCTGTCAGTTTTAGCCGGAATATCACTATATATTTTGGGTAATGCAATCCTGCGCATTTGGACCCATGGTGAGGTACCCATGGATCAAACCCTCTTTCTCTGGTTACTCGTAGCTTCTGGAATCTCGGCGATTTGGCACGTTTCCCTCACGATGCTTCAAGCGCTGAACCGTCACCAGCGTGCGGCGATTGCCTATGTGCTGTGTGGGATCATAGTCGTGGTCGTTGCCTGGGTCCTGGTTCGCACCACAGGGAGTGTCACCGGGGCGGGGCTTGCCCTTTTGATTGGGGATGGACTCTTTGTCGTGTATGTCTTGGTCGCCACATCACGTGCCATACAGGCGCCACTCGGTGCGACGCTGGCCTACGTAGTTAATCCGATCGCGTTGTTCCGTAACCAGACTCTTTCCGATATCTCTACTCGTTTCATGAGTGCCTGGCACAGGGTGTTCCGATGAAAGTCGTCGTGTCCTGTCATGGCAAGTTTCATCATTTTGACCTCGCCCGGGAATTACACGCCCGGGGGATTCTCGAACGGCTTTTCACGGGCTATCCCCGTTGGAAGCTCCGTCAGGAAAAACTCCCACTGGAGCGTGTAAATACGTTCCCCTGGTTCATGACGCCCTTCATGGTCTCCGCTCGATGGGGCCTAGATGGGATATTGTACAAGGATGGTTTAGAGCGAACGGCCGCTCGTACCTTTGATCGACATGTGCGAGGCCATCTTCCAGAATGTGACGTTGTCATCGCGATCTCAGGGCGAGGGCTGGAAACGGGTCAAGCCGTTCAAGGCCGGGGTGGGTACTATGTGTGTGATCGCGGATCTTCCCACATCCAATTCCAGGATCAAATCCTGCGGGAAGAGTACGCCCGCTGGGGACTCGAGTTTCCTGGCATCGACACCTGGATCATAGATCGGGAAAATCGTGAATATGAGCAGGCGGATGCGATCACTGTGCCCAGTGAGTTTGCTCGCCGCTCGTTCCTGGAGAAGGGCATCCCTGAATGCAAATTGCATAAGGTACCCTATGGTGTCCAACTGGATCGTTTTTCGAAAACTGGGGAACCGGATCGGGGACGGTTCGATGTGCTCTTTGCAGGGGGAGTTTCTTTACGAAAGGGAGTTCCCGACCTTCTCGAAGCCTTCAAACGTTTGCGGCACCCAAATAAGTGGCTGACCTTCGTTGGCAGTGTTTCACGCGATCTTAGCCCGGTCCTGAAAAGAGGCTTCCTATTGGAGAGAGTCGAGTTTGTCGGTCGATGGCCGCAGGATCGTCTGCGGTGTATCATGAGTCGTTCGCACGTGCTGGTACTCCCCAGCGTAGAGGGTGGTTTTGGCTTGGTCTTGGCGCAGGCCATGGCCTGTTGGTTGCCCGTGATCGCAAGCGAACATACCGGCGCAAGGGATCTTTTTACAGACGGGGTCGAGGGATGCATCGTCCCAATTCGTTCGCCTGAGCAGATCGCTGACCGCTTGCAGGAGCTCGCTGATCGACCCGACCTACGGGAAACGATGAGTCATGCCTCTCTGAACCGAGTCCGTTCCCTGGGAGGATGGCATGCGTACGGCGAACGGATGACCCGGGTGTTCGCCAAGCTCAGCGATTCGAAAGAACCAGCCGAATCGTGAGGTATTCAAGTGTTAGCGAATCAGGATATAGGGCAGTGGTGACGGTTATTACGGGGAGCGATAAATAGTGCGGAGGTTGGGCGGCAGCATAGCGCACGTGTTTTCCCTGGAAGAAGCGGCGAACGATATGCGGCTAACGTTGGCGGCGACGCAGGTGAGCGCGCACGGTATGGACCCGTTCGGTGCAGGTGCGCGGGCGATGGCGGCCGACATATGCTTTGACGTCGTGGTTGAGCAACTCATCGGGATTGAGCTCGGGGCTGTAGCTCGGCAGGAAGTAGAGCCGAACCCGGCAGTTGGAACGGGCGAGCCACGCCAGAGCCACGCGTGCCTAGTGTACCGGATGGCCGTCAACGATGAGGAATACGGGGCGGCGGGCTTGCCGCTCCAGACGACTGAGGAACTCCAGGAACACCAACGTGGTGAACCCACACTTGAACAACCAGTGCCCCTTGTTGGTCAGAGCGGAGAGCTGATTGCAGCCGAAGCGCTGGCCTGTGCCCGGGATCATCGGGGTCTCGCCCCGGGGACTGAAGGAGCGCCCCGCGGGCTGATCCGAACGCACGCCCATCTCATCGGCCCAGTCAATCTCGGCCTTCTCCCGCTTGGCCTGCGCCCGGATCGCCGGGTATTCCTCTCTCAGCCAACGGCGGATCACCCGGGGGTTGCGCTCGTAGGCGCGGCGTACCGGCTTCTGCGGCGTGAAGCCCCACGCCTTCAAATATCGCCCCGCGGTCCACACCGAGACCGATACTACGCACCCCTGTCCAATCAGTTGCACCACCGCCTCGCGCGACCACAGATCAAACGGCAGCTTGAGCTGATCGGGACGCCGATCGTGCAACCGCCGTATGGTCTGGCGGGTTTGCTCCGCCGAGAGCTGCGTGCTCTTCGGCCGCCCCCGCGGTCGTGCCTGGATGGCCACGAGGCCGCCGTGCCTCGTGCGCGCCACCCAGCCCTGCAACGCCCGCAGCGACACCCCGAACAGTGCGGCCACCTCTGTTTGCGTATGCCCCGAGCGTACCGCGACCATCGCCCGCCGACGCAGTTGCGCTTGCGCCGCTGGCGCGAGACAACGCGCGTCTGTTGCTTGACCCATGCGCCAAGTAGAGCACATGACAAATTATATTGTGCTCTGGTTAATAAGCTTCGTTCGGCGTATCGCTTCGATCATGAATATAAGCTCCCTCGTATCGGAATTTTTCCCAGCCATGCACTATGCCTGTTTTGCGTAAAAACTAAAACTCCATATGTTGACCTAAAAGTTTTTGCGGAAGACGCCCTCAAGCTCCCCAGAAGCGCCTTGAAGAAGCGAGTCCGGTGATATCTGAAGCAACCACACGAGAAGAGGTATCCAATCGCTCCACCATTTCCCGCAAAGGCAGGTGTCGCTTACTATTATGGGTTCTGACCGGGATCGCTTGGCTTTATCTCTTTTCTGAGGCATGCGGTAATTCATCTTTCGTTAATTTCGCCAACTTGGCCGGTCCACTCTTGCTCGGGATCGCTGCCCTTGGGACCGCCATCCAGCTTGTCACACGGCATCCCGCCATGATGTGGACGCCTTACGCCTGGTTTTTTGTCTTCATTATCCTATTCTGCTCCATGGGGCCTCTGCTCTATCCATTGGCTGATCGGGATACCGTACAGCTCGTCAACTCCTTCATTCCCGTAAACTCTTCTGAACTGCTTCGAACCAATTTGTTGAATGCGGTTGGGATCCTGGCGGTTTTGCTCGGCTTCCGGATTTTTTGGGAAATCCTTGTGCGATTCGCCAAAAAGCCGGGCGAGCGTTCACTACGCCCCATGAATCTCAGACGGGTCGCCCTGGTTTTTTTAGTGGTAGGCGGACTGTTGCGGTTCCTTTTGATTCTCCCTCACGACTTTGGACTCATACCCGTCGTTCTTCCTGGCGTCCTCGTCAGTATAGGGGATCTCTTTCTTTTAGGTTTAATGATTCTTGCCTATCTGGTGGCTAAAGGCGATCGCAGATTGCGAATACCTTTCTACGCACTTTGGATCATTCAAATTGTCACGGCATTCCTCACATTCTCAAAAACCTCATTGTTCTTGAGTATCATCCTGCCCGTCGCAGGCTCATATTTCGGAAACCATAAATCCGGACGCTTGGTCATCTGGGCCCTGATTTGTGTCGCCATCTTTTTTTCCTTGGAAAACTTCATTGGTTATGCTCGAGACGAAGTCAACATTCTATCCAACCATACCGCTCGTGCGACCCTGGCGCAAAGGGTACACATCACCGTAGGCTGGTTCCTAAATCCACACGCAAACCGAGAATCGGGAGGTTCCTCGTTCGGAACAGGGTGGGCCCGCCTGGATTACGCGACGGTCCAGACGTTTGCCATGACGAGATACGATGAGGGTTACCCTGGGCATACTTTGCGCGATGCCGCCATTATTTTTATTCCGCGTCTTTTTTGGCCAGAGAAGCCGGTGGTGACCAATATGGGTGCGCAGTTTTACCAACTGGTCACCGGACATCGCGGCAGTCAGCTCGGGCTTGGCATTTTCGGCGAAGGCTATTGGGATGGTGGCTGGATCGGCGTCATCGGCTTGGCGTTTTTGACCGGCGCTGTCTTTGCATGGCTCAGCCATTTTACAGAGGCATGGATGCGGCATGAATCTCTCGAGTATCTTCCGTCGGTTTTTATCGGAATTTTTATGGCGAGTATAGGCATAAGCGCTTTGTTTGTCCCTGCCGTGATGGGAGGGGCGGCGTTTTTCGCGGTCTATGCCGGACTGATCTGGTTTTTGAAACAGCTGATGGGAATACAGAGATCAACATAGTACGACTGGGATGGAAAATCGATGAATCCCAACAGGGTATTTCTCGCAACAGAATCGCTGGCTGCCCAAAACAGCGGGATCAGTCGTGTCGCGCGTCTGATGGCTCGTGCCCTTCACGAAAGCCTGCATCAGGAAAAGCGAATCGATGGCGTAAGCCTGAGTGATGCCGATACGGGCTTCTCAGGCGGCTCTTGGAACAAGCCTTGCGGAGGAAGAAGATGGGAGTATGTGCTTCGGGTCCAAACGGGAGGGTTCCGTTCATCTGCCATCTTTTACGATTCCCTCAGCATGGCTCGTGCCCATTTCATGGGACCCGCACGACTCCGGCCGTCGCTTGCCTGGATGCATGGAGTTGAGGTGTGGGAAGAGGCATGGCCCGTACACCTGTCGGTTGCGCGACGTGTAGATTGCCTGGTCACGAATAGTGGATACACCCATCGGCGTGCTTCTGCCCTGCATGTCGGCTTGGAACGCGCACGGATTTGTTGGCTGGGAACGGAAACCGATGAACCGGCTTCGCTATGCCAGAACTCTCACCAACCCCCGACCGTTTTAATACTGGCCCGCCTCGATTTGGAATCCTATAAGGGGCATCGCGAGTTGATCGAGGTCTGGCCGGAGGTTGCGCGAAGAGTACCCGGGGCTCGCCTTCTGATTGCAGGGGGAGGACTGGGCCTGGACCGGATCGGTCGGCTGGTCCAACAATCTCCGGTAGCCCCAAGTATCCAAGTGACCGGCTATGTTGCGGAGACGATGCTTCCTTCTCTCTTTCAGCAAGCGAATGTTTTTGCCATGCCGAGCCGAGGCGAGGGTTTTGGATTGGTCTATATCGAAGCGATGCGTCACGGCATCCCCGTGATTGCAAGCCTTCAAGATGCCGGGCAGGAAATCAATCTGCAAGGCGTGACCGGATATAATGTCGATGTGAATAAACCGCAGGATCTAGTGGAAGCGCTGGCAACCTTGCTGACGGATCAGACGAAAGCCCGGACCTTGGGGGCTGCAGGACAGGAACGGTGGCGGCGCCACTTCACTTGGAGCGCGTTTCGGGATCGCTTTGCCCCCATCGTGTATGAAATCACGTCCCGATCCCGGAGTCCGGAGACCAAAAATCCGTGAAATGGCTCGGTCACCCTGTCGACCGGGCTTTTCCCCAGTGCCGGGACGGGCAATCCGACACTGAGTCTGCTCTGCCTTGCTGAGGTACTGCAAAGGGTGTTTGTGCGGTTTATTCGGGCCATGAGGAAGAAATTGCCACTCCGTTCCAGCCCCGTATCGATCAGTCAGGCGGAATATCGGAACCATGGGTTGGGCCATTGATGATGGAACAGCGGAAAAAGATACTGGCGATGCTCGGTTACTACCCTCCCGCAAGGAAATCAGGAGGACCCGCAAAATCGGTTTCGTCCATGATCGGGCGTTTGTCCGATTACGATTTCTATGTCTATTGCTGGGATACGGATATCGATGGAGCCCGGCTTCCTGGAATCCTCACCAACCAGTGGCAGACGAGGGGGGGCGCCAGGGTTTTCTATGCGTCAAGAAGCCGCCGAAGTTTTCTCACGATCCTCCCAATAATCCGGCAAGTGCAACCCGATGCGCTCTACGTCTGTAGTTGCTTCGCACGGTTGACCTCAATGCAGATTTTCTTCCTTCGCCGAATGGGCCTTCTGGGTCCCATCCCTGTCATATTGGCTCCGCGAGGCGAGTTTTCGCAGGGTGCTTTGCGTCTCAAACGCGTTCGGAAAAGGATTTTTCTGGATCTCTCCCGGTGGCTCGGACTCCACCGATCGGTCGTCTGGCACGCATGTAGCAATGAGGAGGTAGCCGACATCCACCGGGTTCAGGGCCCTCGCGCCCGAGTGGTTCTGGCTCCCAACTTTCCTTCCGCACCGGATGTCGACGCACTCGACCAGCACACGCCCAAACGGCAGAACCTTGCACGCCTGGTTTTTTTGTCCCGGATCTCCCCCAAGAAGAATCTCTTGGGGGTCATGCAAGCGCTAGCACGGGTCCAACAGCCTGTCGAGTTCGATATCTATGGTCCGATCGAAGATCCCGGTTGTTGGGCTCAGTGCCGGCAAATAATGGAAAGACTGCCCCAGAATATTTCCGTGCATTATCGTGGGGCAGTCGATCCCGATCGGGTTGGGACTGTCTTCCGGCGCTACGATGCCACCATCCTTCTGACCTGGGGAGAGAACTACGGGTATGTGATCGTCGAGTCTTGGGCCGCAGCAACCCCGGTTTTAGTCAGCGATCGCACACCCTGGAAGAACCTTGAGGCAGATCGGGCGGGTTGGGAAGCGGCGCCGGACGCCCCGGACCGAACGGCCCAGCTGATCGATACCCTGGCACGAATGGACGAAGCGGAACACGCGCAGTGGCGCGAGGGTGCGTTGCTCCGCGCGAATGCGTTGTTCTCTGATGGATCTCTCGAGCCCGCCTACGATTTATTATTCCATGAAGCACTCGAACCGGGACGGGCATGACACGCGTTATGCCGCGATCCCGACGGGAGAAGAGGTTTATCTACCTTCAAATAGGGAGTACTTTCTGGCGAGTTCCTTCACCTCCCCACGGTATAACATGGACTACACGGTTCGGATCTTGCCTGGTCAAGCCCTAAATGTGCTGTAAATTCTCTTCCCGAGAAATGGGACTTGACAATCATTTAACGACCGAAAGGAGGGAGGGGGTTTGGAGAGGTTTCTGTTTCCTCCACTCCAGGTATTCGGACCTGTCGAAGTATTTCTTCCCAGTGTTCCATTGCTCATGGAGCTCCGCCAGAAGAGCTCCGATCGAACGAATGGCAGAATCTTCGTTGGGGAAGATCCGGATCACACGCTCCTGTCTTCGGATTGCTTCGGTCGGATGCCCACTTGAGTTCGTGCTCTTGAGTCTTACGCGATACTGCTAGGGAAAAGACAGGATCGTGAGCGTCTCCTCGAGTCCTTTTTCGAAACCATCCATCTACCGGGGCGCCTTCTTCTCAAAGGTATCGAGGATCTCGTTCTTGATGGCTTGGAACAGGCGGCTGGAGCCAACGCCAAGGGTCCTCTTGGGGAGGCTAGCGCGTAACCGGGATGTTCCCAAGAAAATGAACCTGGCAAGTTGCCACCAGACGCCCTGAAAATGTCTCTAAACCGCTTTTTTAAGGCCTGGGTGGTCATCAGAGATCACCAGGGACACGCTCCACCAGCCAGACCCCGGCTCTCGAAATCCCGTAACAGGTCATCCCAGGAGGCCTCGTTCTCGCTCTCTCCCAACGTGAGCTTCAAGATTTCCCGTTGCTTTGCTTCCGAGATTCCGGTCGCGATCGGGGTAACTACCGGCACCACGCCAGCGCCCTTTCTCACCCGGGTGACCCACGTATCCGGCAGAAGGAACAGATACGGGCCGTTCACTCTCCGGTTGCTCCAGGGGTCGACCCGGGCCAAAAGCCCTGTTGCAAGTGTGCTGACCGTGGACTTCGAAAACCGGGTTCCACTTGCTGGCATACTGGCGCTTATGCATTCCGAAACGCACTCGTTGCGGGTTTCTCACGAAACCATCTACACCGCGATCTACGTCATGCCGCGCGGCTGGTTGCGGTTTGGGCATGCCAGACGCCATCCCCGTGCCCGAGGCGAAAACCGGCGAGGACAGATTCCTGACAGGGTCGGCATTCATGTTCGGCCGGGCCGCCTGAAGTCGAAGAGCGGGGGGTGCCTAGGCACCAGAAGGGCGATCGCATCAAGGGAGCACCCAACCGCCTGGCTGTTGGCACTTGGGTGGAGCGCGCTACCTGGTTCACGGTATAGGCCCAGATGGAAAACGCCCGCGCTGAAGCGGCTCTGGGCGACTTCAGCCAGGCACTCAACCGCGCCGAGGCGCAGAAACGCCTGTCGCTGGCTTACGATTAGGACCTGGAAATGGAGGCGCACCAGCGGCTGGCTGAAGCGAGCGGGGGTGAAGGTGTACTTTGACGACCAGCACAGCCTCTGGCAGCGGGGCATCCACGAGAATCCCAACGGCCTGTTGCGGCAGTACCTGCTCCAGGGCAGCGACTTGGGCGGCTTCACCCAGGGAGGACTGGATGCGATTGCTTGGAAACTGAACACCCGGCCCAGCAAGTCGCTGGGCTTCGGGTGTCCCGCTGAGCTGTTCACCCTGGGCGCTTTCGATTTCAGGAAGCAACGCTGGGCTTTTTGCACTTGGTCATTGAAACCATCCAGCATTATATAGGCTCCACCAGCATGCAACTCATGATGCTCCGATTTTTCGGTCTGCTGCAAAGGACTCCTGAAGATTACACAC
>CAZWSD010000019.1:0-2771 GCA_964636535.1 uncultured Acidobacterium sp.
AGAAGAATCGCTTGTAGGGAACGTATTCGCCAAAGGGGACGAGGTGGATTTTGTCGTAGCGTCCGATGTATTTGCCGGTGGGGGAGAAGACGGAAGCGGAGTTGTAGGTGGCGCTGGCGGGTTTTCCGTTGCGGAGGAAGTAGTGCTGGGCGATGTCACCTGCAATGATGCCGGCGTGTGTGACCTTGGCGAGATGGCCCATGGCGGCGCGGAAGGACGGGTCTTCGTCGATCCAGGGGGTTGGAGCTTCTGGCCAGACGACGAGGTTGGGGTCGAGTGAGGAATTCGCGGTGCAGTCTGGATGGATCTCGTGATGGACCAGATGGGGGATTCCGGGTAGATAGGGGCGGCAATCCTGCTCGCTGGCGGCGGAGAAGCGCGCCATGTCGCCGAACCAGGTGAAGTTCTGGGTGCGGGGGATGTTGCGGGTGCCGAGGTCGACCTGGAGGAGCAGTGCGGTGGCTGAAGTGGGCGCTTTGGGCGGGGGGTAGAGGATGCCGAGTTGCAGGAAGCCGGCGAAGAGGATGCTCAAGGACCCCAGCAGTTGCTTTGGCAATCGGCGCTGGACGAGGATGGCGGCGGTGAAGAGGGCGTTGCCGACCATGATGACAGTGGCGATGCCGTAGGTGCCTGCCCACGGGGCGATGCGGGTAAGCAGGAAGTTGTCGACCTGGGAGTAGCCTAGCTGGTCCCAGGGGACGCGGGTGAGGTGGTAGGCAAGGATTTCAACGGCGGGCCAGAGGATGGGCGCGAGGCATAGGGCGGGGATGAGTCCGATGCGTTTGCGAATGAGGGCGAGGCCCCAGGCAAAGAGGCCGAAGTAGAGGCCGAGGACGAGGCTGTAGAGGACGAGGATTCCGGCAGCGCCCCAGGGCGGAACGCCGGCGTAAAAGTTCATGGTCCGGTAGATCCAGTAGGAGTTGAGGACGTACCAGACGATGCCGCTGAGGTAGCCGGTGAGGGCTGCGTTGCGGAGATAACGGCGCTGGGCGAAAGCGCGCGGGCGAAGTGTGGCGAAGAGGAGTGGGACGAGGGCGAACCATGCGATGGCGCCCTGCCATTTTGGCATGGGGCCTGCGAGCGGGAAGCAGAGATCGAGCAGGATTGCAGTGAGCAGCGCGAGAAGGGCCTGGTAGTACCAGGCCGCGGTTGGATTGCCGTTGCGTGAGTCGGCAGTCTCGTGAGGCGCAGTTAACACGGGCGGAAGCAAACTCCTGTGGGGGATGCAGGCGCAGACTTTGCAAGCTGCGTTTGGGCGTGCGAGCTGGGTACGGCATTCATGCAGAGGCTTCAGTCTTCGAACAGCTCGTGGAGATCCTGAAAGAAGCTGATGACGATGACAGCGGCGGAACCCACCAGTCCCACAAAGAAGAGAAAGGTGAGCACGTCGGCGGCAATGCGAATGATCCCGTCCACAATCTGATTGTAGCGCGAGAAAAGAGAGGGCCGGTGCGACGGTGCGTAGATGGGTTTGAGAATGAGGCACTTCGCGGTGTGGTGAATTTCGTGTTTGACTGCGCCGCAGGTGCAACATAAACTCAGCGATTGAGCGCCGGAGGGGAGTGGTGTAGTCCCCTGATGGGGCCGTATTGACGATTCATGGCCTCTGAGCGAATTTTCAACCCGCAGTCATCCCCACGAGTGAAGCTGGTCGTTGCTTCGTCGGTGATGTTGAGCTTCATCTCGTTCTGGCGAGCTGCAGCGGTGGTATTAAACGACCTGGGGTCGTCTGCGTTTTACGCGGGAGGGATTGCGGAATCGGCGATCGGGAAGTCGGCGCCGTGGTTCATTCTGGGTGTGATGCTGTTCTCCTTCGCGGTTCGCGCGGTGTATGTGGAGAGCTGTTCGATGTTCACGCGCGGCGGAGTTTACCGCGTGGTGAAGGAAGCGCTGGGTGGGACATTCGCGAAGGTGAGTGTTTCTGCGCTGATGTTCGATTACATTCTCACAGGGCCGATTTCGGGCGTATCGGCCGGCCAGTACATCACCGGGCTGATGAATGAGCTTCTGGCGGAGTGTGCGAAGAACGGGTGGCTTCCGTCGGATCTGATGCGGGGTCATTTGTTGGCGTGGCAGTTTCCGGTGAACGAGACCTCTGCCGTTTTTGCGGTGGCCGTGACGGTTTACTACTGGTGGCTGAACACGAAGGGGATTGAGGAGTCAAGCGACAAGGCGCTGATGGTGATGAAGATCACGACGGTGATGGTCGTGATTTTGCTGGCGTGGGGTTTTTATACAGTCTGGGTGCGGCACAGCCCGCTGCCGCCGTTGCCGACGCCGTCGAACCTGAAGTTTTCTAATAATGCGCTGGGGTTCCTGAAGGGCACGAAGCTGGCCAGCCTGTTTGGGTTGTTCGGGATTCTGATGGCGTTTGGGCACTCGATTCTGGCGATGAGCGGCGAAGAGACGCTGGCGCAGGTGAATCGGGAGATTGAGCACCCGAAGCTGAAGAACCTGAAGCGCGCGGCGATTGTGATCGCGATTTACAGTTTCATTTTTACGGGGATTGCGTCGCTGCTGGCGGTGATGATTATTCCGGACAGCGTTCGGGTACCGGTGTACAGCCAAGATCTGATCGCGGGCCTGGCGATGTACATGGTGGGTCCGCTGACGCTGCGGGTGATCTTCAGGATTTTTGTGGTGGTGGTGGGTTTCCTGATTCTTTCGGGAGCGATCAACGCGTCGATTATCGGGGCGAATGGCGTGTTGATGCGGGTGTCGGAAGACGGGGTGCTGACGGACTGGTTCCGGCAGCCGCACAAGCGGTTTGG
>CAZWSD010000019.1:2871-8326 GCA_964636535.1 uncultured Acidobacterium sp.
TGTCGGAAGACGGGGTGCTGACGGACTGGTTCCGGCAGCCGCACAAGCGGTTTGGGACGAGCTACCGGATTGTGAACCTGGTGACGGTGCTGCAACTGGCGACGATAGTGCTGAGCCGGGGGAATGTGGATCTGCTGGGCGAGGCTTATGCGTTTGGCGTGATCTGGAGTTTTACGTTCAACTCGCTGGCGATGCTGGTGCTGCGCTGGAAGCACGAAGGCGAGCGCGGGTGGAAGGTGCCGGTGAACCTGAGGATCGGCAAGACGGAGCTGCCGATTGGATTGTTCAGCGTCTTCCTGGTGTTGCTGATGACGGCGACGGTGAATCTGTTTACCAAGATGGTGGCGACGGAAAGTGGTATTGCCTTCACGGTGATTTTCTTCATTCTGTTCACGCTGTCAGAGCGGCAGAATGCGCGGCGAACGGCGGTGGAAGAGAAGATGAAGGAGCACTTTCAGCTGGAGCGGCAGGAGACGATAGGTCGGGAAGCGCTGCAGATTCGGGCGGGTGGGGTACTGGTGACGATGCGCGACCCCCAGTCGCCGTATGCGCTGAAGTGGGTACTTTCCCGAACGGATACGGAGACGCAGGACATCGTGGTGCTGACGGCGCGCGTGGTGGGAGCGGGCGGTCCGGAATATCTGGACGAGCAGCCGTTCAGCGAGTATGAACAGACGCTCTTTACCAAGGCCGTGTCGGTGGCGGAGAGTTTTGGGAAGCATGTTTCGCTGCTGGTGGTTCCGGCTGGGGATATCTTTGCGGCGCTGGTGCAAACGGCGAATTCACTGGAGGTGGAGGCGCTGGTGAGCGGACTATCGGCTCGGATGACGGCGCAGGAGCAGGCATTCCGGGTGGGGCAAGCGTGGGAGAATCTGTCGCAGCCGAAGCGGCAGTTTACGTTCTATGTGGTGTCGCCAAATGGCGAGGCGCAGTCATACCACATTGGGCCGCACGCGCCGTCACTGAAGGCCGAGGATGTGCAACTGGTGCACCGGCTGTGGCTGAACTTCAAGCGTAGTGAGGAGATGGGCAACCTGCACCACAGCGACATTGTGACGTTTGCGCTGACGCGGCTGGCGCAGGAGTATGCGCGCGACAAGCAGGATACGGCGAGCAGCCTGAAGCGATATATCGGGGATGGCGGCAAGCAGGAAGCGCGTGCGCTGGGATTGCCGCGGGCCGGGAATCAGCATGAGCTGGACTACCTGATTCCTTCGGCTGGAGACAAAGGGAAGATTCGGGACGACGAGGAACTGTAACTGAGATCAGTACGAAATTCTGGAAGGCGGGCATAAGGCCCGCCTTTGCCGTTGCTGGCGGGACAGATCAGCGAACGGTTTCACCAGGTTGGATTTTGTGGATCTTGATGGAGGGGTCGTGGAGGTGTTTTTCGAGATCTTCGGGGCGGCCGGTGAGCGGCGGGAAGGTGCCGAAGTGGATGGGCAGGACCTGAGTGAGGCCGAGGAATTTGACGGCGAGGGCCGCGGCTTTTGGGCCCATGGTGAAGTGGTCGCCGATGGGGAGCATGCCGAATTCCGGGGCGTAGAGGTCGCGGATGAGCTGCATGTCAGAGAAGGCGGTAGTGTCGCCGGAATGATAGAGGACCGGGCCATTGTCAATGGTGAGGACGAAGCCGGTGGGGACGCCGCCGTAGATGAATTTGCCGTCTTCCATGATGCCGGAAGTATGGCGGGCCTCGGTCTGGGTGACGGCCACGTCAGCGTGGCGGTATGTGCCGCCGATGTTCATGCCAACGGTATTTTCGACGCCCTTGGACTGGAACCAGGAGGCGAGCTCGAAGGTGGCGACGACGGGTGCGTTGTGTTTTTTTGCCATGGGGACGACGTCGGCGATGTGGTCGAAGTGGGCGTGTGTGGCGAGGATGAGGTGGATCTTTTCAGGAAATTTGTAATTTTTGGGGAAGCTGGGATTCTGTTCAATGAAGGGATCGATGAGGATATTGGTTCCCTTGGAGGTGGTGACCAGGACGGTGGAGTGGCCAAGCCAGGTGACGGATGCGCCTTTGAGGTCTGCCATCAAAGAACTCCTGTGTATTGATTTGTTTGCGATGGGGCAAAGCTGCCTGCAGATGAGATGCCGAAAGGGGGGCCGGGGGTGCGCGCCGGAGACTGGCGAGGGGGAGCGGGTGGAGAGCGCTGTGGGAAGGGGATTCAAGGAACGGCGGTTGCGAGCGCGGCGGGGCTTGCGTATAGTTCGAGCAAAGCGTGGTGAAGAAATTTTCGAGGAGTGAAGCATGCCCGCAGGCGATTTGGTCGCAGCAATCGGGAAGTCGGTACAGATCAAGGGTGAGTTGCAGGGAAGCGAAGATCTAATGGTGGATGGGATGGTGGACGGAACGATTGCGTTGCAGGAAAGCCGGCTGACGGTTGGACCGAATGCGAAGGTGAAGGCGAATGTTTCGGCGCGCGATATTGTGGTGATGGGATCAATTCAGGGCAATCTGCAGGCAAGCGGGCGTATCGAGCTGCGATCGGGGTGCCATGTCGTGGGTGATTTGAAGGCGGCGCGGCTTTCGATTGAGGAAAATGCCGGGTTCACCGGAAAGGTGGATCTGCTGACGGCGGAGAAGCCGTCGAGCGCGGCGGCTACGGCAGCCACGACGGCGTCTGTTCCAGCGGCGACGACCGCCCCGGCGACGACTGCGCCTACGGCGGCGCGGCCGACGGGCGGGGTTGAGACGGACCGGCTCCAGTTCTAGCGCTGGGGATATTTCTAAAGGTGCGGTCGGCTGCCTTGGGAGATTGCCTTAGCGTGAGTGCGGGCGCAGAGAAGAGATGGGGACTTGTTCCCAGCCGATAGTGAGGGCAACCAGGGAAAGTGTTACGGAGTTTATTCCAACGGGATGCAGAGGCGGATCGGCCGGGACGGTCAACCGGCAAGAAGCAACGGTACGTGCCGCGGCACTCGAGCGCGTGGAAGACGCTGCTGCAGCGGCTGAAGGCTGGGGATGGTCTGCGGGTGATGGACGTGGGGCCGACGTCTTCGCAAAATATCACGTTGCTGACGGGGATGGGCCACAGCGTGTACATGGCAGATATCGTGGGCGATTCGCTATCGGGCGAGTATGACCTGGCGGCCGAGGAGCCGGGCGGCGAAGGGCGTTTTGACGCGTCAGGTTACTTTGACCGGGAGACGGGCTTCGACACGCGATTGTTTGACGTAGTGCTGTTGTGGTCGATACTGGATTACATTCCGGCGGCGCTGGTGGAGCCGCTGGTGGATCGGATTCATGCAGGGACGGAGCCGGGGGCGCAGGTGCTGGCGCTGTTCCACGCCAAGAATACGGACGAGAACACGCGCTACTGCCGGTATCACCTGACGGATTCAGAGATGATCGAGGTACAGGAGCTGGAGCCGTATCCGATGCAGCGGGTGCTGACGAATCGGGGCATTGAGAAGCTGTTCTCAAAGTTCGGCAACTGCAGGTTTTTCCTAGCCAAGGACAATATCTACGAGGTGTTGATTACGCGGTAGGAAGGCGTGATTGATTTCCCTGTTAAGACATCCATAGCTTCGTAATGCGACGACAACAACATGGGTTGGGTGCGTGGGACGGGGAAGCGGTGAAGATTGTGCCGATCGGGGGCCCGCCAACCGGGGCAGCGGCCGAGAAGCTGACAGTTGTGGCAGATTCGAAGGTTGTTTCGTTGAGTCTGGGTCCGGTTCCGGTGAGAGACGATGCAGGGATGCATGGGAAGCGGCGCGGCGTGAGGAATCAATTGATCTGAGACAGGGATGGGCGAATTTAGTGCTTGCAAGAGGGGTTGCGATTGGCGGCTCTGATGCGAACTTCCGGCGCGAAGGTTCCCTCATCCAATGATTGCAAGCCCAGGAACTCCGCAGAATCAAGGATCGATCGTCTGAGGTGAAAGATGCAGAAGAAATCGCGCATGGGTG
This sequence comes from uncultured Acidobacterium sp., assembly GCA_964636535.1. Classification (GTDB taxonomy): domain Bacteria; phylum Acidobacteriota; class Terriglobia; order Terriglobales; family Acidobacteriaceae; genus Acidobacterium. The sequence continues at coordinate 6,790 of CAZWSD010000019.1, forward strand.
GGAGTTTTACGTTTCCGGGGACGGGCAAGACGGTGCATCGCATGGGATATGGGGCGATGCAGCTTGCGGGCCGGGATGGCGAGAAGCGAGTCTGGGGTCCGCCGAAGGATGTGCCGGGCGCGGTTGCGGTGCTGCGGGAGGCGATGGAAGCGGGCGTGAACCATATCGACACGAGCGATTTTTATGGGCCGCACGTGACGAACCAGATCATCAAGGAGGCGCTGCATCCTTATCCCGAGGATCTGGTGATAGTGACGAAGGTGGGTGCGCGACGGGGCATGGATGGGTCGTGGCCGCACGCGCGTTCGGCGAAGGAGGTGAAGGAGGCCGTGTATGACAACCTTCGGAACCTGGGAATGGCTGCGTTGCACGTGGTGAATTTGCGGCTGGGCGGAATGAGCGAGCCGACCGACGATGGCTTTGAAGAGCCGCTGACGGCACTGGCGGAGCTGAAGGCGCAGGGGCTGATCGAGCACATTGGGCTGAGCACGGTTTCTCCGCAGCAACTGGAGGCGGCGCAGAAGATTACGGAGATAGTGTGCATCCAGAATTTCTATAACGTGGCGCAGCGCGGCGATGATGCGTTTGTGGATGCGCTGACGGCGCAGGGGATTGCGTACGTGCCGTATTTTCCGCTGGGAGGGTTTTCGCCACTGCAGGCAGATGCGCTGGAGGAAGTAGCGGCGGCACTGGAGGCGACGCCGAAGCAGGTGGCGCTGGCGTGGCTGCTGCAGCGGTCGCCGAATCTGCTGCTGATTCCGGGGACATCTTCTGTGGGGCATCTGCGGGAGAACCTGGCGGCGACGGATCTGGAGCTGCCCGAAGAGGCGCTGGCGAAGCTGGATGGCGTGTGGACGGCAACGGCGTGAGGATGGCCTGCGGATATCATCTTTAAGAGATGAGAGTGTGGCCGTTCGGTAAGGACAAGACGAGACGCAGGGAGGGCTCGCGGCCGGTGCGATGGCTGCGGGCCTTTGTTCGTGGGGTTGCGATGGTGGTGGCTGGCTGGTGGGTCATATGTTCGCTGCTCCTGGTGCTCTATCGGTTTGTGTCGCCGCCGACGACGGTGGTGCAGGTGGAGCGGAGGGCGCAGGCGTGGCTGGCGCACAGGCCGTACCGCGAGAGGTGCGAATTTATCCCGTTGCGGGAGATATCTCCGAATTTACAGCATGCGGTGATTGCGGCCGAAGACGCGAAATTTTATCAGGAGCACGGGTTTGACTGGGAGGCGATGGACAAGGCTGCGAAGGGCGATTTGGAAGGGCATCGGCTGCGGGGAGGGTCGACGCTGGACCAGCAGTTGGTGAAGAATTTGTTCCTGGGAACGGAGCGGACGATCTGGCGGAAGTTGCTGGAGGCGTCGCTGGTTCCGGTGGCGGAGGCGGCGCTGGGGAAGCAGCGGATTCTGGAGTTGTATTTGAACGAGGTGGAGTGGGGACGGGGCGTGTATGGCGCGGAGGCGGCGAGCCGGTATTACTACGGGACGGGGGCGCGGAATCTGAGCCGGGATGAGGCGGCGCGGCTGGCGGCGATACTG
>CAZWSD010000019.1:8336-20686 GCA_964636535.1 uncultured Acidobacterium sp.
GATTGAGCGGCGGATGAGACAGATGGGGTGGTAGGGATAGCCGTTAGTTCTTAGCCTTTGGCTATTCGCCGGAGGGGGGCGGATTTATGCGGGGTGGCCGGAGTTAAAGAAGTGGGCGGGATGCATAATATGTCCGCATGCGGAAAGCCGCCCTGCCCGGTTAATCGAAATCTGGTTGCGCCATCGGAAGTATCGGAATCTGCCGTTTGGATTATTTGCGGGGTGGATACCGTTTGGACTGCTGGTTGGATCGGTCGGAGTTATCTGGCTGCGTTTGCCGCCGGTCTGGTGGATTATTCTTATCGGCATTTATGCGGCCTTTAGATGTCCGGACCGCGGTCATCGCTTACGGCCGACACATTCCCGGCCTAGACATTCTCCTCGAACAGCGCGAGGAGAATGTATGGGGTAGCCTGCCCCGTGGTGATCCGGGGAATTAGAACTCCCAACGGAGGAGGGCCGCGCCTACGGTGTAGCCGGCGCCGACGCTGGCGATGAGGATGAGGTCGTTGTTTTTGAGGCGGCCGTCGTCGCGGGCGGTCTGCATGGCGAGTGGGATGGTGGCGGCGGTGGTGTTGCCGTAGCGCTCGATATTGATGACGACTTTTTCGGGCGGGAGGGCGAGTCGCTCGGCGCAGGAGTCGATGATGCGGCGGTTGGCCTGGTGCGGGATGAAGCAGGCGAGGTCTTTGCCGGTGATGCCGTTGCGTTCGAGGACGCGGGTGGTGGCTTCGGCCATTTTTCGGACGGCGAATTTGTAGACGGCCTGACCGTCCTGATGGACGTAGTGCATCCGCTTGTCGATGGTTTCGTGGGTGGGCGGATGGAGGCTGCCGCCAGCGGGCATGTAGAGGGAGCAACCGCCGGAGCCGTCGATTTCATGGACGAAGTCGATCATGCCTGTTTCTCCCGGTTCGGCGGGCTCGATGAGGACTGCACCGGCGCCGTCGCCGAAGAGGACGCAGGTGGTGCGGTCGGTGTAGTCGAGAATGGAGGACATGGTGTCGGCGCCGATGACGAGCACCTTGGAGTGAACGCCGGACTCGACGAGCTTACAGCCGACCTGGAGAGCATACACAAAGCCGGAGCAAGCGGCGGAGAGGTCGAAACCCCAAGCACCTGCTGCGCCGAGTTTGTCCTGGACGAGGCAGGCGGTGGCTGGGAAGAGCATGTCCGGGGTGACGGTGGCGACGATGATGACTTCGACGTCGGTGGGCGCGATGCCGCGTTTTTCCAGGCAGATGCGGGCGGCTTCGACGGCCATGTCGCTGGTGGCCTTGCCTTTATCGAGGATGTGGCGCTCGCGAATGCCGACGCGGGAGGTGATCCACTCGTCTGTGGTGTCGACCATTTTCTCGAGGTCGGCGTTAGTGAGGACGCGGGGGGGAACCCATGTACCGAGAGAACTGATTTTTGCCCGACGAGACGAGAGCGGGCGAAGTTCGAGAGTCAAAGCAACTCCTCCGTTGGAAAAAGCGGAAGTTGAAGAATAAAGATGTATTTTCGCGCAGGGGAGCGATGAAGTACAGCCGTTGACATTGGCTGGAGACGTAGGGGGCTTATTTGGATGGAATCACAAGGCGAATGTAACCAAAATCCAATTGAGGTGTCAGATGAGTAGACTGGAATGAGGAGATGGAAATGAGGACGAGAAATAGCCGTATTTCGCCGTCTGAGATTACTCCCCGGGAGATTTTCATGAACCGCCGTAAGTTCATGACGGGAGCCGCTGTCGCTGGAGCAGGCCTGGCCGCCGTGGGCGGCGCGATGGAGCTGTTTGAGCCGCGGAAGCGGGTGATGGCAGCCAACCAACTGAAGACGGCGCCGAGCCAGTGGAACGGGAAAGGGCTGACGGAGACGTCGTTCTACGACATTACGCACTACAACAACTTTTATGAGTTTGGGACGAGCAAGAGCGATCCCTCGAAGTATGCGTGGAAGCTGAAGACGGAGCCGTGGACGGTGGAGGTTGAGGGGCTGGTCCACAAGAAGAAGACATTTGACATGGACGGGCTGATGAAGCTGAGTGCGCTGGAGGACCGGGTGTACCGGTTCCGGTGCGTGGAGGCGTGGGCGATGGTGATTCCATGGGTGGGGTATTCGCTATCGAAGCTGATTGAAGCGGTGCAGCCGCTGGGGTCGGCGCGGTACGTGGAGTTTGTTTCGGTGGATCGGCCGAGCCAGGAGCCGGGGATCATGAATGTGTCGATTCCGTGGCCGTATACGGAGGGCTTGCGGATGGACGAGGCGATGCATCCGCTGACGCTGCTGACGGTGGGGCTTTACGGGCAGGCGCTTCCGAACCAGGATGGTGCGCCGGTGCGGATAGTGGTGCCTTGGAAGTACGGGTTCAAGTCGCCGAAGTCGATCGTGAAGATCCGGTTTGTGAAGAATCAGCCGCGGACGACGTGGGAAATGGCGGCGCCGGAGGAATACGGGTTTTATTCGAACGTGAACCCGAATGTGGACCGGGTGCAATGGAGCCAGAAGACGCAACGGGTGATTGGCGCGCCGATATGGAAGCAACTGGAACCGACGCTGATGTTTAACGGCTACGGGGATGAGGTAGCGAGCCTGTATAAGGGCATGAATCTGAGCCGCTACTACTGAAGCAAACCAGACCGATTGGAAGTCACCCGCTGATGCCGAAACGCGCGATTGTATTGCTGAAGGTTGCCGTGCACCTGTCCTGCCTGCTTCCGGTGGTGTGGCTGGTGTGGAACGCGGCGCAGAATAATCTGGGGCCCGATCCGACGCACTACGTGACGTTTTTCACAGGGCGGGGTATTTTGCGGCTGCTGGCGATTACGCTGGCGATTTCGCCCGTGCGGCGGTTGTTTCCGAAGCGTCTGGGGTGGGTGATCCGGTTCCGGCGGCTGGTGGGGCTGTACGCGTTCTTCTATGCCTGCCTGCATTTGCTGGCGTACGTTTGGTTGTATGCGGGGTTTGACGTGCAGTACATGGTAGCTGACATCAGCAAGCGGAGGTTTATTACGGCGGGTCTGGCGGCATTTCTGATGCTGCTGCCGCTGGCGGTGACTTCAACGCGGTGGTGGATCCGGAAGATGGGCGGCAAGCGGTGGAACCGGCTGCACATGCTGATTTACGTGGCGGCTGTGGCGGGTCTGGTGCACTACTGGTGGGGGGTGAAGCCGGGAGTGTGGCGTCCGCTGGACATCACGCTGATCATGGGCGGGATTCTGCTGTCGCGGCCGCTGATCGCGATGAGGAAGCGGCGGGAGACCCCGGTGGCGGTGAAGATCGATGGGTAGCACCGAGCGCATGACGGTGTGCGCGAGCCTGGGGCGTCGGGTGTTGAGTCTGTACCCTACGATTTTGCTTTTCCCGGCTGGTGTTGGCTAAGTGATTTTAAATGTGCATGTTGTGAAGTATTAGGCGTGTAAGTCTTTTGAATCATATACTTTACAGGCGCGGTCAAGGCTACGATTTTATGCGATGTATACGATTCAGAATCGTATGGATGTGGGATTCTGGCGTATGGTGCGAGGGTGCGAGCCGGGCCGGATTGCCGGGGGGAAATTTCCGGAGGGATTTGAGGCCCGGGGCCGGTTCGGTGGAGCGCCTGGGCGGCTGAATCTCCGAGTTAGGGGCAGTGAGCTGTAAGTGGCATAGTATCATTGTGATACACGACCTTAGGCGTGTAAGTCTTTTGAATCATATATTTTACAGGCGCGGGCAATACTACGATTTTATGCGGTCTATACGATTGGAATCGTATGGATAGGCGATTGATTCGTAGTATGGGGGCCACGATAAGGGCTCCTGCAATGAAAACAGGGCAGACGGTGGAGGTCTGCCCCGTAGTTTTTGCTTCCTATTTCTAGGATAGCGGATTTGGGGTTAATTTCCGGCAGGGTGCCGTTCCCCCACTCAAGCTTCGCTCGGATGGGCCACCTGTGGTTCGGGGGCGGCGGGTGTAAAGAGAAAAGCGCGCCGGAGTGGGCGCGCTTTTGCGTGGGTGGGGTGGGGAGATCAGTTTGCGGCGCTGGGGCTGAGGTTTTCGCGGGCGGCGAGCTTTTCGGCGTCGGCTTTGAGGGCGCGCTGTTCGAGGGCTTCGGCCTGGGGCAGGAGGCCCAGGGCGGCGTGAATTTCCGGATCCCAGTTGTCGAGGACGATCTGGCCCTCGCTGTAGCCAAAGGCGGAAACGAAGATCTGCGATTTGATGGTGGCTTTGAGCCAGGGGAGAACACCGTTGATGTTAGCGGGCGTGAAGGCGACGTTTCTGGCCTTGAGGAAGTTTTGAAAGTCGGTGAGGACAGCGTCGTTGACTTCGAAGTCTTTGTTGATCTGGTGGTTGGCGGTGTAGGTTTCGGCGAAGCGCTGGAAGATGTAGTGGGCGAGCAGGAGGTTCTGGAAGTCGTTGTATTTGACGGGGGTGAGTTCGACATCCGGGGTGATGCCTCCACCGCCGTAGACGGTGCGACCGGAGTCAGTGAGGTAGGCCTTGCGGTCCTTTTTGTTCTGATCGCCGTGGTCGACGTAGTAGTAGTCGTAGAGGGAGACGCCCTTGTAGTTGCGCTGAATGAGGCGGCCGCTGGGGGTGTAGTAGTGGTAGGTGGTGAGGGTGAGTCCAGTGTTGTAGGAGAGGCGGTAGACGGTCTGTACGAGGCCTTTTCCGAAGGTGGTGCGGCCTGCGATGAGAGCTCGGTCATGATCCTGCAGGGCGCCTGTGATGATTTCGGCGGCGGAGGCGGTGCCGTGATTGACGAGCACGACGATGGGGAAGTGCTGTCCATGGCTGCCGTGGGTGGCGCGGTAGATTTCCTCAGGGTAGGCGCGGCCGCGTTGGGAGACGATGATTTGACCGCGTTTGAGGAGGTGGTCGCAGACGCTGACGGCTTCGACGAGGACGCCGCCCGGATTGTTTCGGAGGTCGAGGATGAGGCCGTTCTGGTGGGGTAGTTTCTTGAGGGCGTCGGCGAATTCGCGGCCGGTGGTTTCCTGGACCTGTTTGATGCGGATGTATGCGATGCCGGGCCGGATTTCGTATGCGACGTCGATGCTGGGGTTGGGGATTTCTTCGCGCGTGAGGGCAAAGACGAGGGGTTTGGGCGAGCCGACGCGCTGCATGGTGACGTGAACGGTGGTGCCCTTTTCGCCTTTCAGGAGGTTGGCGACATCGGAGGTGGACATGCCGTCTGTGGATTTGCCGTCGATGGCGGTGATGACGTCGCCGGGATGAATGCCTGCGTTCCAAGCGGGCGAGCCCTGCATGGGGTAGGCGACGACGACTCTTGCGTGGCCGTGAATGAACTGCAACTGGATGAGCATGCCGACGCCGTAGTATTGGCCGCCTTCATCCTGCTGCATGGCTTTGAAAGCTTTGGGATCGTAGAAGTTGGAGTGGGGGTCGAGGGTGCGCAGCATGGCCGGGATGGCGCCGTCATAGATGACGGTGCTGGGCATTTTCCCGGTGAGGGGGTCGGCGTAGTTTTGGGCGACGAGCTGGTAGACGCTGCTGAAGCGCTCGAGGTTTGTGCGGAAGGAGTTTTGATTATCGCTGGACTGAGCGCCGACCCGATGGCTGAGCAGGAAGCCGCCGAGGCCGCAGACTGTGAAGAAAACGACGAGAGAGAGGGCGGTACGGCGAGCTGCAGATGACATTCGGAGGCGGAATCCTTGGAGGCTCCGGATGGAGCGCTGATGCGTGAAGTATAGCATTGGGGCGGGGAGGGGGGAGGGAAGGAAGGTGCAGGGGAGGAGGAGCGGGGTGGATGCATTGGCTTTCGTGGGACCAGACGTTTACTATCTGGAGAAGCGCCGCCTGATGACTCGAAAGCACAGTAGCTGTGGTGGGGTTGGAGCGGGCGCGCACCGATTGGGATTGAGATTGTGATGAAGCTTGGATCGAGAGCGTTTGGCGCGATGCTGGTGGCCATTTTGGCCGTAGCCGTAATACCGACCTATGGACTGGGCCGTCGCGACCGGAGTGACCGGAGTGATACGAAGAGCCAACAGGGCCAGGGGCTGAGCAATTCGTTGCCGTATCCGGGCAGCGTAGTGGAAGAGATTGTGGCCCGGGTGGACGACCGGGTGATCGACACCTCTGATTACGCCCGCTCGGAGCGCGATCTGGAGCAGGAAGCGAAACGGGATGGGTGGACGCCGGAGCAGTTGGCGGAGCAGAAGAAGAATCTGCTTCGGAATCTGATCGACAACCAGCTTCTGCTGGCGAAGGGCAAGCAACTGGGGATCACTGGTGAGGACCAGCTGATTCAGCGTCTGGATCAGATTCGCAAGCAGAACCGGCTGCCGTCGATGCAGGCGCTGCGGCAGGCGGTGGAGGGGCAAGGGCTGTCGTGGCAGGATTTCAAGCAGCAGATTCGTCAGGGCATCATAACGTCGAACGTGATCCGTCAGAAGGTGACGCCGAATATCCGGATCAGCCCGTCTGAAGTGGAGGCGTATTACAACGAGCACAAGGCAGAGTACAAGCATCCGGAACAGATTCATCTGAGCGAGATTATGATTCCGACGCCGAATCCGGACGATGCGGCGCAGGTTTCGCAGGCGAAGAATCGGGCCGAGGGGATTTACCAGCAACTAAAGGGCGGCGCGAGTTTTGCGAAGCTGGCGAAGGCAGACTCCAAGGGGCCGATGGCGAGCCAGGGCGGGGCACTTGGGACGTTCAAGAAGGGGCAGCTGGCGCCAGAGCTGGAGAAGGACACATTCCCTTTGAAGTCGGGGCAATTCACGAAGCCGATTCAGACGCGTCAGGGGTGGATCATCCTTGAGGTGACGAAGCACGAAGCCGCGGGGGTTGCGCCGCTGGATGAAGTGCAGAACCAGATTATGGACGCGGTTGGGTACACGAAGATGCAGCCTGCGCTGCGCGCCTACCTGACGAAGCTGCGGACGGAAGCGTACATCGATATTCGGCCGGGATATGCGGATACGGGCGCGACGCCCAACGAGATTAAGCCGACGTATAGCGCGTATCTGCCGCCTTCGGAGAAGAAGAAGAAGGTGGTTGATTTCCGGCGGAAGCGTTTTGAGTCCAAGCGGACGTTGGCCAAGCGTGAGCGGGAGAGGAAGCGAGAGGGAACGGAGAAGCTTGGGAAACGGGAGAAGATTCGTTATGGACAGGCGCCGCGGGAGGCATTGCCACCGGCGCTGAACCAGACGGACTTGAACAACCAGGGGGGCCAGGTGTCGGCGAACAACGCGGCTGAGGCGGCCATGAGCAATCAGGGCGCGGAGATCCGGAAGCCGAAGAAGGTCCGGTACTCAAGCCTGGCGCGGAAGCGGTCTGAGGAGAGGAAGGCGGAGAAGAAGGCGGAAATCAAGAAGCCGAATCCGCACTTTCCGACGCCGGTGGTAGGCAAGCTGGCGCAGGCGACGCAGAAGGTGCAGGAGTCTTCGCTGGGACTGGGGGGCGTGACGAAGAAACCGAAGCAGGCGCACCCGATGCGGAAGGGGCCGAAGCGGCGGTACACAAACGTGCAGGAGAAGAAGGAAAAGCAGGCAAAGAAGGAAGCTGCTGAAAGTGCGGCATCTGGTTCCGGCACGGGGAGCTCGAACACGCAGCAGTAATCCAGACAGGAAACACAATCGATGAAAGAGCCGATGGTCGCCGATCTTGGGGGTTTTGAGAATCAGACGATCACCGGCTTTTTCTGCGTTGCGCAGAAGAGCGTTCGTAGCAAGAAGGACGGTTCGCCGTACCTGGCACTGACGCTGGCGGACAGCAGCGGGCAGATCGAGTGCCGGATGTGGGAGCCGGGCGAGGGGGGCGAGTTTGCGCAGGGCGAGGTGGTAAAGATTCGGGGGCAGGTGAGCCGGTACCAGGATCGTCTGCAGATCACGATCGACAGGCTGCGCAAGGCGTCGGCGGGCGAGTATTCGGCGGCGGATTTTGTTCCGGCGACGGAGCGCGACGTGGAGGAGATGTGGGCGGAGCTGGAGGAGTGGGTATCCACGATCGAGGACGCGGATTTCAAGCGGCTGGCGCGGGCGTTTCTGGATGACATGGAGATACGCGGGGCGTTGCGCGAGGCTCCGGCGGCGAAGGCGCTGCACCATGCGTGGATGGGCGGGCTGCTGGAGCATATTTTGTCGCTGATGGGCGTGGCGGACGCGGTGGTGCGGCGGTATCCGGGGGCGAACCGGGATCTGCTGCTGACGGGGGTGCTGCTGCATGACATCGGGAAGCTGAAGGAGTTGAGCTGGGGCACGAGCTTTGAGTACACGCTTCGGGGGCAACTGCTGGGACACATCACGATGGGCGTGCGGATGGTGGGCGAGAAGATTACGGCGCTGGGGGATTTTCCGGAAGAGAAGCGTGTGCTGGTGGAGCACTTGATTTTGAGCCACCACGGGCGGTATGAGTTTGGCTCGCCGAAGCTGCCGATGGTTCCCGAGGCGATATTGCTGCACTACCTGGACGACATGGATGCGAAGCTGCAGACGATGCAGGTGGAGTTTGCGCGGGCTCAAGCGAGCGGGCGGGATGCGGCGGAGGTGACGGACTGGGTGCGTTCGCTGGAGCGGCCGGTGCTGAATACGGCGGCGTACCTGCAGGCCGGAGAAGCGGCGGGCAAGGCTCTAGAAGACAGCGGAAAGGGAGAGGCGATTCGAAGTGCCCTACCTATTGAAGACTGAGCCGGATGTTTATTCAATTGACGACCTGGAGCGGGAGGGCGCGACGGTGTGGGATGGAGTTGGGAACGCGCAGGCAGTGGGGTACCTGGCGCGGATGCCGGCGGGCGAGAGGCTGGTGATTTATCACACGGGCAAGGAGCGCTGCGCGGCAGGGCTGGCGCGTTGCGTGGCGGTGAATGCGGAGAATCCGAAGGCGCCGGAAGTGCGGATTCAATTTGTGAAGAAGCTGAAGTCGCGGCGCACGCTGGCGGAGCTGAAGGCTCAGAAGCTGTTTGCGGATTCACTGCTGGTGAAGCAGGGGCGGCTGGGGGTGGTACCGCTGACGGCGGCGCAGTATGAGTGGATTGCGGGCAAGTAACGGGTGCGAGCCAGGTTAGCGCGAAAAATCATCTACAATCGAAGTGAATAATACGCCTATGCTTCGATTTTCGACTGCCGGGGAATCTCACGGCGAAAGCCTGATTGCCCTGGTTTCCGGCATGCCAGCCGGAGTTCCAATAGACCAGGATTATGTGAACCGCGAACTGTGGCGCCGGCAGCAGGGTTACGGGCGCGGTGGGCGCATGCGCATTGAGCAAGATACCGCGCATATATTGAGCGGGGTGCGGCACGGGCGCACGATCGGTTCGCCGATTGCGATGGAGATTGCCAATCGCGACTGGAAGAACTGGACGGATGTGCTGCCGGTGGAGGCGGGGGACCCGGAGAAGCACAAGGCCGTGGCGTCGCCGAGGCCTGGGCATGCGGACCTTGCGGGCGCGTTGAAGTATGACTTTTCTGAAGCGCGGTATGTGCTGGAGCGGGCCTCGGCGCGAGAGTCCACGGCGCGGGTAGCCGCGGGCGCGATTGCGAAGCTGCTGCTGAAGGAGTTGGGGATCGAGGTGCTGAGCCACGTGATTCGGGTGGGTTCGACCGAGTTGCATCGGGAGGCAAAGTGGGACGAGATTGTCTCGCTCTATGAAAAAGAAGAGGTGATGCTGGGGTGCGTGGATGAGGCCGCCGAGGCGAAGATGAAGGCCGAGGTGGACCATGCGCTGCTGACGAAGGATACGATTGGCGGCGTGTTTGAGGTGATTGTGCACGGAGCGCCGGCGGGAATTGGCACTTACTCGAACTGGGACGAGCGTCTGGACGGCGTGCTGGCGCAGGCGGTGATGTCATTGCAGGCGGTGAAGGCCGTGGAGATAGGCCGCGGGGTGACGGCGGCGTCTTCAATGGGTTCGGCCGTGCATGATGCGATTGGATATGCTGCTGAGGGCGAGGCGCACGGCCATACGCGGTTTACGCGCGAGCGGAACAATGCCGGGGGGATTGAAGGCGGCATCTCAAATGGTGAAGATGTAATTGTGCGCGGATATCTGAAGCCGATTTCGACTTTGCGGCAGCCGCTGGCGTCGGTTCGGTTCGACACGCGCGAGGAGACGAAGGCGGCTTATGAACGCAGCGACGTGTGCGTGGTTCCGGCGGCGGGCGTGGCGGCCGAGTCGATGGTGGCGCTGGCATTTGGGCGGCTGCTGCTGGAGAAATTTGGAGGGGATTCGCTGCGGGAGTTGAAACGTAACTATGATGGTTACCTGGAGCAGATTCGCAACTTTTAGGCCATGATTCGACCGATTGTCAAATATCCGGACCCGATTTTGCAGAACGTCACCGAGCCGGTGACGGAGTTCAACGCAGAGCTGCGGACGCTGGCCGCTGACATGTTCGAGTCCATGTATGCGGCGAAGGGGATAGGTCTTGCCGCGCCGCAGATTGGGGTGGGGAAGCGGCTGACGGTGATCGACCTGAGCAACAAGGAGAGCCCGGAAGAGAAGATTGTGCTGGTGAATCCGGAGGTGATTGAGCGCGAAGGGCGGCTGTACGAGGAAGAGGGCTGCCTGAGCCTGCCGGAGATTCGCGAGAAGGTGGTGCGCGCGGCGCGGGTGAAGGTGAGGGCGCAGAACCTGGATGGCGAGTGGTTCGAGATTGATGGGGAGGAGCTGCTGGCGCGGGCGATGCAGCATGAGATCGACCACCTGGATGGGGTGTTGTTTATTTTTCGGCTGAGCGGACTGAAGCGGGATTTGATTTTGCGGAAGATACGCAAGCTGCAGCGCACGGGCGAGTGGTAGGCATGAAGCTGGTATTCTGCGGCACTCCGGTCTTTGCGGTTCCGACGCTGAAGGCTGTGCTGGCCGCGGGACATGAATTGGCGCTGGCGGTGACGCAGCCGGACCGGCCGAGCGGGCGCGGGATGCAGATGGTGGAACCGCCGGTGAAGGTGACGGCGCGGGAGGCCGGGATTCCGGTGGTGCAGCCGGAAAAGATCAAGAACAACCTGGAACTCAGGGCGCAGCTGGAGGCGATTGAGCCGGACGCTGTGGTGGTGGTGGCGTATGGGCGGATTATTCCGAAATGGATGCTGGATTTGCCGCGGCACGGGAATGTGAATCTGCATGCGTCACTATTACCGAAGTATCGCGGGGCGGCCCCGGTGCAATGGGCGGTGGCGATGGGCGAGACGGTGACGGGCGTGACGACGATGCTGCTGGCCGAGGGTCTGGACACAGGCGACATGCTGCTGCAGAAGGAGATGGCGGTCGGGCCGGATATGACGGCGCAGGAGCTGTTTCCGCTGCTGGCAGAGATGGGTGCGCCGGTGATGGTGGAAACACTGGCGGGACTGGAGACGGGCACGATCAGGCCGCGGAAGCAGGATGATGCGTTGGCTACGCTGGCTCCGATTCTGACGCGCGACGATGGGCGGATGGATTTTCAACTGAGCGCGAAGAAGATTTATGACCGCTGGCGCGGATTTTATCCGTGGCCGGGGGCCTGGACGATGCTGAATGGCAAGAAGCTGGTGGTGCACGGGATGAAGCTGGAGGGGGGTATTGCCGGAATGGAGGCGGGCGAGATTCGCGTGGAACAGGGGCGGCTGCTGGTGGGATGCGGCGGCGGGACGTTGATGGAGATTGTGGAACTGCAGCTTGAGGGTAAGAAGCGGATGGCAGCGGGGGAGTTTCTGCGTGGGCATGCGTTGAAGGGCACACTGCTTGGGAAATGATTTGCAATGAGGAGACCGCGGCGACATGGTGAGGTCGGCCAGAGGCGCGATGGCAACGGTGGGCGCGAGCGGCGGGCGGCCGCGGGGACTCGGGGTGGTGTAGCTCCGGCGCGGGAGGTGGCGTTTGCGCTGTTGCAGCGCGTGACGGCGGGCGATGGGCACAGTGACGAACTGCTGCGGTCGCGGGCGGTGAATGCGCTTTCGGCACAGGATAGAAATCTGGCGACAACCTTGGTGATGGGAACGCTGCGCTGGCGGTTGGCGCTGGATGCGGTGGTGCGTCCGTTGCTGGCGCGGCCGGACCAGGAAGTGGCTTTGCCGGTGCTGACGGCACTGCGGCTGGGAGCATTTCAACTGCTGCATCTGGATCGGGTTCCGGCGCATGCGGTGCTGCATGACAGCGTGGAACTGGTAAAACAGGCGGACGAGTATGGGGCGGCGGGCATGGTGAATGCGGTGCTGCGGAAGATTGTCGCGATGCCGAAGGCGGCTGGGTGCGATGCGATCGCGGCTCACCCGGCGTGGATGGTGGAGCGCTGGCGGAGGATTTACGGCGAGGAGGCGGCGTGGGAGATTTGTAACTATGACCAGCACGCACCGGTGATGGCATTGCGGACGGGAGATCCGTTTGCGTTGCAGGAGCTGGAGATTGAGGGCGCGGAGTGCGCACCGGGCGAGCTGC
>CAZWSD010000020.1:0-2606 GCA_964636535.1 uncultured Acidobacterium sp.
CCTTCAGACATGAAGGTTGCTCAGCCCGGACCCCGTTGCTGCTAACAGCGGGGTCCATCTCTCCGCCCCACGCAAATTACAGCACCGCTTCCCACTGCGTCCACAGAGGCGGCCTTCCTAACGATGATCGACGGATGATTGCGCCTGCGGCGCAGATGATATCAAGCTACCTTATACCGGCAATTGGTCATATTTATCCGCTTCCTGATGACCGATGACAAGGAATCCATGGAAATCGAACGTTCGCTGCGCAAGGCGCTATCAGACGGACGATTTGAGCTTCATTATCAGCCAATCGTCTCTCCCGACAAGGAAGTGGTCAAGCTGGAAGCGTTGCTTCGCTTTCCGCACCCAACCTTGGGCTTGCTCTCCCCGGCTCGGTTTATTCCTGTAGCCGAAGAGACCGGATTAATCGCTCCCATCGGTCAGTGGGTGCTCCAGGAAGCGTGCAGGCAGATCCAGCAATGGCACAGCGAAGGGCTGAGCGTAGTGCCGATCGCGGTAAACGTGAGCACAGCCCAGTTCCTGCGCGGAAATCTTGCTGAAGATATCAGGAAGCTCCTCGAAGAATTCGGGGTCGAGCCGAATTTACTGGAGATCGAGCTGACGGAAAGCCTCTTGATGGAGAACACGGAATACTCCTGGGAGCAGCTTCGTGTGCTCAAGAGAACGGGTATACGCATTGCTGTAGACGACTTTGGCACTGGATATAGCTCACTCAGCTATCTCCACCTGCTTCCTTTGGATCGCTTGAAAATCGACAAATCCTTCGTGCAGCAAATAACAAGCGGCGGTTCGAATGCGATTGTGCGTGCAATTATCGATCTGGCTCACAACCTCGGGATGAGTGTGATCGCAGAGGGCGTGGAGACAGAAGTGCAGTACCAGGAACTTCTAAGGGTGAACTGTGATCTGCTGCAGGGATTTTTCTTCAGTACGCCCGTGCCCGCAGCGGAAATCTCGCGTTTTCTAACATCGGATGATGCAATGGCAAGAGATATCTGAGACCGGAGCATCGCTCAACGCCATGTTTCTCGTGAGCGGTGAACGTTTCCGGACCCCACTGCTTAAGGCGTCAAGAGGATGGCCTCGCCATGAGAAGGTGCCAGCCGCGAAATATTGCCATTAGGCGAAGCCCGAGGCATAGCGCCAATCCGATGAGCATTCCCACAAAAGGCGGCAGGTGAAGCCAATACCCGGTCACAACAGCGGCTCCCGCTGCCAGCGCGGCGACAGCGTAAAGATCGGACTGCAGGACGAACGGTATCTGATTGACCAGCACATCGCGGATCATTCCGCCTCCGATTCCTGTCAACATGCCAAGCAGTGCAGCCATCACCGGATTCAGGCCCGCTGCCAGTGCTTTCTGCGTCCCGGTAACAGCAAATACCGCAAGGCCCGCGGCGTCTAAAACCAGAATCAGCTTGCCCTGAACGTTAATCCTGCGACTCCAAAGAAACACGACAAGCGCAGCCAATAACGAAATCCAGAGATACTCTAACCTGATGAGCGCGGCGGGCGGCACCGCACCAATCAGGATGTCGCGAGTAATTCCGCCGGCGTTGCCGGTGACAAATGCGAGGACCATCAGCCCGAAAACATCAAACCTGTGCTTGACTCCAGCGACCGCGCCACTCAATGCAAAGACGAAGGTGCCGACTAAGTCGAGCGCGACCGCGAATGCTCCCAGCAGGTGGTGTCCTTCCGACAGCATAGTGCTCATGCTTCCATCCATGCGTGGGCTGCAACCACCAGAGCTTTAACACCCGTCTCCAGCGTGGGGTGCAAGACTGGCGCAAAGCGCGGATTATGGTTCGTCGGCAACGTATTCAACTTGCCCTCACGTTTCGCCTTCGCATAAGTCTCAAGATCTGCTCCACCAATAAACCAGTAGACAGCCGGGACATGCCACTGAGTGCCGAAACATCCAAAATCCTCGCTCGCCATGGTTGGGTTTGTCTGCTCAATGGCTCCCTCCGGGAACGATTGACGGAAAGCATCCACGACCTTCTTTGTCGCAACAGGATCATTCGTCACCAGGGAGTACTGATCGAGCGGAGTGATCTCAGGCTTTCTTGGAGCACCCGCTGCCTGGGCCTCGGCATTCACAATGCGTGTAATTGACTCCAGAACGCGCTTCCGAACACCTTCGTCAAAAGTTCTGACGTTTAGCTTGATGATCGCCTCGTCCGGAATCACGTTTTCCTTCGTTCCGGCCTGCAGCGACCCCACCGTCAGGACTGCACTGTCTGTTGGCGCCACTTCTCTTGAAACAATAGTCTGCAGCCGCAGTACGGTGGAAGCGGCCATTACAACAGGATCGATACTGGCTTCCGGCATGGATCCATGCGCCCCACGCCCAAACATCCGAATTTGTAGACTGTCGGCTGCGGAAGTGACAACACCGTCACGCCAATCGATCTTTCCGGAAGGCAGGCTCATCACATGCTGACCAAGCACAACGTCGGGCTTTGGGAACCTTTCAAACAGGCCATCATCGATCATGGCCTGTGCTCCCTGCCCAATTTCCTCGCCGGGCTGAAACACCACTAACAGTGTGCCTGTCCAGGCTTCACGCACCTTGGCAAACAAACTCGCAGCTCCCA
>CAZWSD010000020.1:2616-19894 GCA_964636535.1 uncultured Acidobacterium sp.
TGTCATGGCCGCAGGAATGCGCAATCGGCACTTCCACTCCGTCGGGCCCCGTGCCAACGGCCTTACTCGCGTAGGCAAGCCCAGTCGCCTCCTGAATGGGCAATGCATCCATGTCGGCGCGCAGCATCACGGTTGAACCATTGCCGTTACGTAATAAGCCGACAACCCCCGTCTTGCCGACTTCCGCGGTTACGTCAAATCCGAGCGCTTTCAGATGGGTCTCTGCAATTCTCGCCGTCCGGGTTTCCTGCATCGACAATTCAGGGTGAGAATGGATGTCCTTGTACGTGGCCTCCAACTCAGGGACAAGGGTGTCAAGATTTGCAAGAAGTGAATCCAGCCGATTGCTATCCATACTGCTTCCTCTGTTTTCTTCAGCGGCATTGTCGTTTCATGGGATGAGGTTTGTCGAGCAACGAGCGGTCTCCGGCTGTGGCAATGTCGCTGAAACTTCAAGCCTAGCCGACATTTCGTTAGTAATCAGTGTTCGAGCAGCTCGTTGGTGGCGGTGCGCCCCGAAGCAGATCAGTGTGCATCGACCGAGCCGATCGTCGCTTGCCGCGGACCACGAACCGCATTTCGCATCGCGCTCCTTTCTCATCGAGCTGCGGTTTTGCCGGCTGCCGGCAGCCTGGGGGCCGGTTTGCCCAGGGCCGCTGCCGTCTCGCGCCACAGCAGCATCGTATCCGAGTGCTCCCCGGAGAACTGCGGGATCAATTTCACAGCGCGGTCGTAATTCCTGTCGGCGTTCGCCTTGTCTCCGCGGCCCTGGAAAGCCTGCGCCAGGAAAAGAAAGTCCGTGGGATCCGTGCCGTTGTGCAAGCCGGCAGCCCTCTGTAGCGTCGCAATGGCATCGTCCCACTGCCGGTTCTCGACCTCGGCCAGGCCCAGCGTGTTCAGGAAATCCGAATTGTCCGGATTCGACTTGAGCGCCATGCGGGCCAGTTCCAGGGCCTTCCCGGGATCGCGCCGGCGACGGTCCGGAAGGGTAAGCAGAACGCGTGCGAACATGGCTTCCAGCTCCGGGCTTGCGGAACTTTCCAGAGAGTTCCGATACAGATCTTCGGCCTGCGCATACTTATTCTGAGCCACATAGTCCAGACTCAGGTAGTACAGGGTTTCCTCGGTAATGGGATTCGCGGGCCCCAGCACCCGGCGTTCCGTGTCCAGGGTAGGGATCAACAACGCCTCCGATTGACGATACTTGCCCTCAAGTCTGTAGGTATCCCCAAGCCCGGCTGTCAGCAGCAGGGTGTCCGGATGCTCGGGGCCCCGCACCCGGCGGAGGATTTTCCCTGCCTGCCGCTGGAGTGCCCCGGCCTGTGCATACTTTCCTTCACTCAGGTAATCATCGGACAGAGCCATCATGGCATGCACTGTGTCCGGATTTTCGGGCCCCAATATTCGGCTCCAGGACTCCAGAACCTGGCGGTCGAGCGCCTCAGCCTGGGAGGACTTGCCTTCATCGAGATAAACGTTTGCCAGACTGTACATGTCCTGAAAAACCTGGGCATTCTGGGGGCCGAGGGTACGGCGATCGATTTCGAGCTCGCGTTCATCCAGGGGCTCCGCCTGGACCGCTTTTCCATCTTCGCTATACACGTTGGCCAAATCCTGCATGACCTGACCCGTGCGCTTGCTTTCCGCCCCAGCCAGCCTCTGTGAGAGCTCCAGAGTCCGCCTCAACAACGCCTCGGATGCCGCGTTCTTTCCCTCGAGAGCATAGGTCATGCCCAGAGCATCCATGGCAGCAAGTCTCGGGCGGCGCTGCTTCCCCAGCCCCCTGCGGTCGGGTTCAGCCGCCTGATACAACAACTTCTCGGCCTCGGCATACTTGCCCATCTGAAGGTATACGGCCCCCAGGTTGGTCATGATGGCGAGCGTCAGGGGATGGTCCCAGCCCAGCGCGCGGCTGCTGAGCGCCAGAGCCCGCTGCAATTGCTGCTGCGCCTGAGGGAGGAGAGCCATGGAGAAATACGTGGTGCCGATGGTCTTACGGATCGCGGCCTCAACCTCTGGTTGGCCTTTGAATTTGCCGCCGATGTTGGCGGCAGCGCGATCGAGCACGGTCCGCACGCTGATGTTCGGATCGGGCTTCGACTGATTGAAGACGCTCGCCTGTCCGAGCAGGTCGTTCTGCAGAAAATCAGTCACCGCGTGCGCAATGGCCGACTGTCGCTGGGCCTGTGCGGCCTGCTGTTCGGCTTCCTTCTGTGCGCGGCGCGCTTGCACCGCTTCCCAACTGCTGCCAATCACTCCCATTACGAGGACCAAGAAGACCGCGGCAACGCCCGTCACCAGCGTTTTATTGCGCCGCGCAAATTTTTTCAGATGATAGATTGTTGAAGGCGGGCGCGCCACGATGGGCTCATCGCGCAGGTAGCGGCGAATGTCGTCGGCGAGCGCCGCGGCGGAAGAGTAGCGGCGTTCCTTGTCCTTCTCCAGCGCCTTGCCGACGATGGTCTCGATATCGCCGCGGTAGGCGCGATCGACGGAGCTGAGCTTCTGCGGCTCGGTAAGCCGGATGGTCTCGACGGCCTCGTGGAGCAGGTTAGAAAGCGCGTAGGGCATCTTGTGCGCCAGCAGCTCGTAGAGGATGACGCCTAGCGCGTAGACGTCGCTGCGCGTGTCCAGCGCCAAAGGGTCGGCGAGCACCTGTTCGGGGCTCATATAGGCGAGCGTTCCGAGAAGCTGGCCCATATCCGTCTGCCGTGTGGCCTGGGCGTCGGAGTCGGTGGCGCGGGCAAGGCCGAAGTCGAGAATTTTGGTCTGGCCGGCCTCATCGACGAGAATGTTGCCCGGCTTGAGGTCGCGATGAATAATGCCGCGCTGGTGAGCGTGCTCCACGGCATCGCAAACGGTGAGCATCAGTTGGAGGCGCTGCCGCGTGCTCAGCTTGTGTTCCCTGGCGTACTCGACGAGCGGTTTGCCGTGGATGATCTCCATGGCGAAGTACGGCTGCATGCCGAAGGGAGTCTCCGCGCTGCCGGCCTCATAGATCTGCGCAATTCCGGGATGCTGCAGACGGCCGAGCGCCTGCGACTCCTGGTCGAAACGCCGGATTAGCTCCGGGCTGGCCCAGCCGGTACGGATGACCTTAAGCGCGACCAGGCGCCGCGGCTGATCCTGCTCCGCTTCGTAGACTGCTCCCATGCCGCCCTCGCCGAGCATGCGAAGAATGCTATAGTGGCCGATGGTTGCGGGAATTTGCGGGCCGGTGGGAGGCGTGGCCGCCTTTCCAGCCGGAATCGTTTTGTCCGAATCGGAGCGGGCGCCGCTCAGCGGCATGGTGAGGTCTTCAGGGAGCGATGGCAATGGAGCCTCCGAGGCGGTAGAGGCAAATTAGCGAAACCGCGCGTTGCACTCAATTGAAACACAAGCGGCGGCGGTCGGCGCGATCCGGACGCGCAGAATTATGGGGACTGGAAGCTTCACAATTTGTCCGGACTGATGCATAGGCCAACGCACTCATCCACCGCGATTTGTGCACACCTGATCGGATAGGTATTGAGAAACGGGCATCCATCCCGCGATCCCTCGAAGGGAGTCAACGAGTGCATTATCGTCGAGTCACTTATCCAGGTGGACGCCCGGCCCATCACCCCGTTCTGAACCCACATCATGGGGAGCGGCATGTGCATCCGGCTAAGCTGGTTTCCATTAATGCGCGGGACGAGGAATCTCTCCCATTCATGGGCTCCAGATTTCCGTGCTATTTCTCAAGAGTTCATCCGCCAATGGCAAATCGCCCGGATTCAGCGGGAGGAAGGCTTTCGATTCAAGATACGGCTGTCTTTCTCTTGCGGCCGGCGCTCGCTGCCTTTCGTTCTGTGGTGGGTGCCCGAAGCGGAGAAGACTTATGGGCGGAACGAGCGTAAGCGTGGTTGCGCACAGTAGGTTTAGCAGAGCCAATCAATGCGTCTGCGGAGATTCCCAGGTTAGACTTCAGTCGCCGAACCATCACCAAAGTTAGACCCCGCTTCCGATTCAGGACTTCCGATACCCTTGCACGACTCCCGATCATTGGCTCCAGATCTTTTCTGGTCAGCCCTTGTTGTTCCATGCGGAACTGAATCGCTGTGATCGGGTCGGGGGCCTCCATTACAAAGTGTTTAGCTTCATAGGCGTCTACAAGAGTAGCGAGTACATCAAGTTCATCCCCTTCAGGCGTGCCCGGGGCTGCGCTGATGAGTTGCCCAATTCGAGCTACTGCGCGTTCGTGATCTTTCTCGCTTCTAATGGGATGGATTGGTATAGCGTTGCTTTTCATAATCCACTTTCTCTGCGTCGATTTGGTCATACTCCTTGTGCGTTCCAAGCCATTTGATCAGAAGCACTTGGTAGTGATAGTTGTTTGCAACGACCAGCCGGTAATCATTTCCCTTGATGTTGAATACGACGCGTTCTGATGAGACTATGCTGGCCGATCCGTACTGCGCCTTGAGCTCCGCAGAGCTTTTCCAATTTGCCTTCGCAGCTTCTGCGTACCAGGCATCCAGCTGATCTTTCACGGCCCTTTGGAGCTTACGCTCCACTCTGTTCTGGACGAAATCGGTCAGGGTGCCGCGTGCGATCACTCTCACACTGTTAAATATAGCATGCTCCCACAGTGGGAGCAGAGCTAATTGCCATGTCCATTCAATGTGTCCCCGTTGCCCGATGCCTCGGGAGAGTTCCCGAAGGGACACCTTAAGGAACGGCCGGATCGTGAGGATCCGGCCATTGATTTTGTGTGGTTTAGCGGAGCGGTTTTGGCGCCCCTTTTGGAACAGTGCTGAGGCGGAGTTTGAGAGTCCGGCTGTAGAGGGAGTTGGTCAGCATCTGTTCGGCGGCGCAGTCGACGGTGATTTCCTGGTAGGCACTGCGCCAGATGCCGTATCCGGCTCCGAGCAGCAGCCCGGCGACGAAGCAGGGGATGGCCTTTGCCTTCATGCTGATTTCTCCAGTGCTGATTTCTCCCCGCTGCCGTGCAGCACACGATGGATGGTGGTTCTCGATATGGAGTGAGCCTTCGCGATCTGGCTGAGGCTCATGCCCTGGGCATGCGCGGTGCGGATGGCACGGCTGTCAAGCTCCAGCGGACGGCGACCGATGTGCCGCCCTTCGAGCCGGGCCCGCCGCATGCCGGCGCGCACCCGCTCGATGATCAGGTTACGTTCCAGCTCCGCGATGGCGCCGATGATGACGACCACGGCGCGGCCCAGCGGGCCGCCCGTGTCGATCTGTTCGCGGAAGCTGACGAACTCGATGTTGAGACGGTTCAGCTCGTCGAGGATTTCCAGGAAGTGTTTGACCGAGCGGGCGATGCGGTCCGAGGCCCAGACCAGTACGATGTCGAAACGGCCGCGGCGCGCCTCTCTCATCATCTCGTCCAGCCCCGGACGGCGGGCCTTCGCCCCGCTGATCCGGTCCGTGTATTCCGCCACGATCTCATATCCGCGCTGAGATGCCAGCTGGCGGAGATCATGCAGTGCGTCTCGGGGTGCTGATCCACCGTCGAGACTCTCATATAAAGGACGGCGCGCTTCACTTGCGCCGTCCCTTCGACTTCGGGGAGTGCTTGACGACGTAATCCTCAATAAACTTCAGCAGCACGTCGGTCATGTTCTGGCCCTGCTGGGCCGTGGTGGCTTTAAACGAGTTGTGAAGATCGACGGGGACATTCAGGTTCATGCGTTTCACCTGGGGTTCTTCAGCTTTTCTGATTCGGCTCACCTCCCTTCCACGGAGATGAGCTTATAAGGTTATGAGTAGGGATGCCAGCGGCCTCACGCCGCCCAGGCATCCTGGCAGAGATACACGAGCAGGGCCATGTCCTCGAAACGGACTTCGAGAGCCGCGGCCACAGAACGCAACCGTGCCGACCCATCCGAGAACAGATCCTCCCCAACATGCCCGGCCTCGATCGCGGCCCACTCGGAGAACTCCATGCCGGCCAGACGTGCAGACTCCATCTGGGACCGGCCCAGAGCCCGGCGGCGTTCCTCGATCATGGCGGCGAAGATCTGCCTCCATGCCTGGCGGCGGACAGAAGGGTTGAGAGTTGAAAACTAAATACTCATATACTCACTACTCCTGACAGGCGCTCCCTGTCAAGCAAATCCAGCTAAGCGAAGTCAGGGCGCGCAGATTGAATTCCACGATGAGTATGTACTTACAGGATCAGTCCACCAAAACCTGCTCCATGAGCCAGAACCTCGATCTCACACAGTTCTATACCCGCAAACAAGTACAGTCGCTTGTGGGCAGTTCCGTGTCTACCGTCAACAGCACGTTGTCGACTGCGGTCAACACGGCCCAGCAAACGGCAGATGCGGCACAGGCTACCGCGACGACGGCGGCTTCCAATGCCAGTACCGCTCTCCAGCAACTGGACAGTATTGCCAGCGATAATGTGCTCAGTGCGGGCGAGAAGTCCAAGGTCATCATGGACGTCGCCAACCTGCAGAACGAGCAGAGCGGCATTGATGCGCAGGCAACGGCCTACAGCATCACCACCGAGAAGACGGCCTACGACAATGCCGTGGCGGTGCTGAACACCTATTTGGCCACCCTGACCACTCCCACTGCCTGGAATGACGTCAGCGGTGACACCACGATTGTCGGCACGACATTCCGCAGCACCTTTACGACCGTCTACGGTGCCAGGCAAACGTTGTTGGACCAGATCTACGCGACCGCTCAATCATCCACCCAGGTCTCTCCGTCCTGCCGAAGACAAGCAAGCCTCGCGCGCGCGCCAGTCCAGCCAACTCAGAAAGCCCAGACGGCTCAGGCGGCCCGGACCACGTCAGACCAGACAGCCCAGCCCAGCTAGGCAGACAGCCCAGCCAGGCCGTTCCGCACCCCCGGCCCGGTACTCACAAAAAAGTCCTCCCAGGCTGTTTCGAAGGGGGCCAGTTCTACTTCGACTAAGTGGAATGCCCCACCGGGGGAACATGTGTTCCCCCTCGAGTCTTGATACTTTAAGACCATTACGCACCCGAAATCATGCCGCAAGACCCGCTCTAGTATTGGCTTTCAACTGCGTAACAGTGATTCTTTTCCCTTTACTCTCTCTATTTCTCGGCCCCGTTACGCAAACCTCTACACTCGCTCCCCTTTAATTCCTCCCGTTTCCAGCCGGGGCAGCAAATCCGCCAACACTCGGGTGAGCGCAGCGGACGATGTGTCAAATCCAAGCGGGAGACCGCGCATGCCCTGCGGATAATAGCCTGCAGGTTCTTCATCGTTTCTACAGCGGATTCGTCAGAGGCCCACTGAAAGCTGAGCCGAGTTTCTGTTGCTGCGAAAGTTACTCCGGCCCCATGAGAACATGCGACCTAGTACTACGGAGAGGATCAACCAGACGTAGACTCCTCCTGCGCGGCTTGCGCTGAATTGTCACTACGCAGGGCCTCGCTTTTTGGAGTGCTTCTATCTTCGGCGTCATTCCCCTCCAAGCTCATGTACCCGTTCCAAATGGCGCCCACAATCAGCAGTGACACAGCAAGTGTGAATCCATATTGCATATGCGCAGTCGCCATACCTCCCGACTGTCCCTGAATCCTTTCGTGCATTCTGTGTTCCATGAAAAGCAAGCTCACAACACCCACGCCGCCGCTGACGGCGGCCGCTTTTGCCATTTTTCGCCCCACAAGGCTTAATACGACCCCCGCTACCGCGCCGAGTAGAGCAATGAAAGCCAGTGGATCCGCGTGAATTGTCTGTCTCTGCGGGGGCCCGAATGGCTGGGGCTGAGTCACACTGGTTCCGATTGCCAATTGTTCGCCGGACAACGTGAGAACATGCACGCCTCCGCACGACACGGTCGCAAAGGGCAAGAGAAAACAGAGTGCGCTCCCCAGATAAATGAGAAATGATGCAAACATCTTCTTGTCTTTCATACTTCCCTTTCCTGTATAGCGGGCGGCAGACTTTTGATTACGGCCGGATGGCAGCTCGATCGCCTGAAGCTGCTCATGTTTCGCGATTGCGGCCGAGCATTTCGGTTGCATCCTGCCGTTCCCTCACCGGGAGTCCGCCAGTGCCAGCGCCCGACGCGCTTCCACCAAGCTTTGCATCAAGTCACAAGCGCGGGCGGCCTCGGTTTCGTCAAGGTTCCTTCCCTCAATCACAGAGCGTTTGAATGGAATCTCGTAGATGCGACCGCCGACATCGGTGAATCCAATGCTTAACGTTTTATTCAGGGCGTAATAGAGCAATGCCACCAATATTCCGGGAATGGCAAACAAGGCGATGGTCACTAGGCCGACAACTATGCCAAGAAACACTGCCTCCTTCCACGGGCGACGGAAGGCATAGAAGATCGAGCAAAGGTTTTCGAGTGGAGTGATGACGTTGAGGGTCCCTTCGAGCGATCCCTTTTGAAACATCACTTTATCTTCGCGGACCAGGAACCGTACGGTTGGGCTGATACCCAGCGAGTTAAGAATCCAGGCGAAGAGCCCGGCCGCCCGGCCCGAAATTTCAATGTAGTTCTGATTGACATCTGGCTGATGGGAAGCCTTCCAGGATTTAATGACAAATGCTGCTGCCGACATAGATCTTCCTCCAAGAGTGATTCCGTTGGATCATGCGAACTCCACGCAGCTCACAGACTCTTTAATAACTGTGCGCGCTTTGCATCATATTCCTGCTTGCTGATCAGGCCGCTTTTGTACAAGCTCTGCAATTCCTTCAGTCGCTGTACAAGCGACTCCTGCGGCGCGCCCGGGGGCGGAGCAGCGAGAGCCGTCGCCGCCGGTGCGGGAAGCGGTGACGTGGATGCAGTTGCAGCGGCGGGAGGTAGATTCTGAATCGGAGGGGGGGCCTCTACTTTTGCCCAGCGGGCCTGATAATCCTTGACGGCTGCCGCGCCGGCTTGGGCGTTTTGACATGCTCCTGCAGCATTGCCCACAGCATTAGCCCCATTGGAATCCATAGCGCTGTTGAAGAGGGAGCTGGCGCCCGTATAGTCCTGCGCAATGCAATGCAGCAACCCATCGTCGTAATAAGCGCGGGCGAGAGTCTTCGCGTTGTGCTTGTCTGATTTACATTGTGTGAGCCGCGTGTCCATCAGATGTAGCGCCCCGGCTGCATCGCCGTTCTTATATATCTGATAGACCTGCTTCAGCCCGCAGTCATTGTCTAAATAGAAAGGCAACGTAACACTGCGGACAGAGGGGAAAAACATGGAATTCACTTGCGAACGCACGTCTTCCATAGCAGCGTCTCTTACCTCGTCAACGGAAGGAAATTCTGGCTGCCCCTGCATGGACTGGTTGCTTTTATTTTGAGTGCTCTGAAAATTGTGCGAACCGAGAATCTGCCCAGTGGTCAGATTGACGACACGAATGGAACCTTCCAGCGAGTAACGCGTTTTGGAGATATACGTGGTGACAACCGAGCCGTTGAAAATATTCTTTTGATTGTTGAAGAGAGGAATTTGCCGCGAGTTACATGTATCTACGCTGACAATGATGAGCGCGCTCGGACCGAGTATGCGGCCCAGCCTCGCCGCGGTGGCCGGATCGGCATAAGCCGAGTTGCTAAAGTTGTTCTCTGCCAGGATTTGTCTCAGCGCCTGGCGCTCGATGACATCCATGCCATTCTGCTGAAAATCCGGCAGAAGCATGCGATCGATCAATTCGTTGGCCTCAGTCTGGCAACTGCCTTCGGGCTGACCGAAAGCGACTCGCTTGACCATCAATTCGAACTGAGGCGCCTGACTTACTGACACAGTAGCCGTCTTGGGTGTCCCCCAGCTAAAGAACTGAGCATTCGCACATAACGCGGACAACATTCCCAATCCCAGCAGTACACGCAATACCTTCATTACTCTCCTCCTGTTTGGGTACAACACCTTAATCGGAATCACCGCTCGTAGTCTCACTGGACGCTGAAGCTATACGCCGGCGAACTGGTACCGTCCGGGTTGACGACGACGACCTGCCAGGTGCCCGGATCGCTGGCATCGTTGAAGGCTGGATCGACGATCTGACCGGAGTTGACGTAGTTGGTGGTGTGCCCCGGATATATGTTTCCACTTGTGTCGTAGTAGGTGAGCGTGGCCCCGCTCTGGAAGTTGGTGCCGTTGATGGTCAGCTGCTGTGCGCTGCTGGAGGAGGGCACCGGGTTGGGCGAGACGCTGCTGACGGTCGGCGCGGAGGCAGTGGAGGCAGCCACGCTGAAGGTGTATGCACTGGAGGTTGAGCCGTCAGGGTTGACGACCACGACCTGCCAGTTGCCCGGATCGCTGGCATCGTTGAAGGCTGGATCGACGATCTGACCGGAGTTGACGTAGTTGGTGGTGTGCCCCGGATAGGCGGTGCCGTTGGTATCGTAGTAGGTAAGTGTGGCCCCGCTCTGGAAATCACTGCCGTTGATGGTCAGCTGCTGTGCGCTGCTGGAGGGTGGTACAGGGTTAGGTGCGACGCCACCCACCACCGGCCCTGAAGTTGTAGCCGATACCGTGATGGGGACATAAGCGGTAAAACCGCTGGCGGCTTTAGCTGCAAGTTGTGTTGTTCCGGCTGCGATGCCTTTGACTTGAACCGA
This sequence comes from uncultured Acidobacterium sp., assembly GCA_964636535.1. GTDB lineage: Bacteria > Acidobacteriota > Terriglobia > Terriglobales > Acidobacteriaceae > Acidobacterium. The sequence goes on from CAZWSD010000020.1 coordinate 13,156, forward strand.
GTTGCCACTTCCGCTGACTGTAGCGATCGCTGGATTGCCGATACTCCAGGTGAGTGAAGGGTTTGAAATGGTATTGTTTGAGCTGTCGTATGCGGTGGCTGTTATAGTTTCTGTTCCGCCTGTCGAAAGCGTCAAAGAGGAAGGAGAAAATGTGATGTTTGCGACCGTACCGCCCGAGGAGGAGATCACCTGAATAAGTGCTGTATCTACAGGAGATTCGAATTCCTGCTCAGTTACGATCTGGATCGCATCCGAGGCCTGGGATACAGAATTTATGCCGTCGACGATGCTGCTGACACTTGCCAACTTTGCTGCGTCAGCGAGCATGTCAAAGACATTTCCGAGTGCATTTGACGAGAAGCAGCTTCCGAAATTCGAAGTGAAACTTCCCCACACCGTTCCCGACACCTGTTCAAACGTGCTCCATCCCTGATTACTGGTGCCGATGCTGGAAACGATAGTGGGGATTTGAGGTAGAAGGTCTGTAGTCTCGCATGAAACGATGGGCTGAGGAATGAGGTTTGTTGCATTGATTAAATCCACCGCAACAGAAATGTCATTGTTAGCCATCGCGGAACGCCATAGTTCAGGTCCATCGTATATGCTGTCGGCACCACCGGAAACGAGAGGCATTTCATACGAGTCACCCGTTCCACCGCTGTAAAAGCGGACGAGATAGTACGCGGACGGGGAAGCGGGTAGGACCACGTTGGCGGAGGTCGCAGGAGTGGTTCCAGTGATGTCAGAGACAACGCTAGAGGTAATTTGCTGGAGGTCTCCGAGAAGGTCTCCATACTGAAAAATGGAGTTCCCAGGCAGCCAGGCAGGAGGGGCGATTCCTTGTTGGTCTTCATCAGAAATAGGGTCCGGGCTATCAGGACTGCTAGTGGATCCATTTGCAGGCTGAAGCTGCGTCGGGCTGAACGAAGATGGCATTTGCACGATCCGCATGAACCATCCAGAGGCTCTGCCAAACTGAACGCCAAAGTTTGAAGTGAAATTTGTGCCATCAGGTGAAAATGGCGGCATGTTAACGCAACAAACATCAATGGGGTTGATCAAAGGCGCAGTGTTGCTTTGGCTGGTGGATGAAGTGGCCTCTACTTTTGCGCGCTCTTGCCTGGAATTGAATTGAACCTGCGCCTGCGGTGTAGTGGAAGCCTGCGCGATTACAGTCTGTAGAACAGATTGCAGGGCCGTGTCATATGCAGTAATCACAGTGGGATCCTGCATTGGGCTTGCTTCGTTCCACTTGGTGGACAGGACGGTTGCCAGGGCTGCAGTATTTGGGTCCGCTGCGATGTCCGTCAGCGTTTGCGCCGCCGCTTGTGGATCACTCTGCATCAAGGCCGGCGAGTAAAACAGAAGCGCTTCGGCCGTAGTCTGAAAATTCATAACAACTGAGCTGGATGTGCTGAGAGCAGCGGTCGAGGCCGTAATTTGATGAGGCCTGAGATAGACAGCAGCTTTGCCGGGCTGTAAGAGCGTGCGCACGCCATTCACTGTGCGAATCGCTGATCCAGGCTGGGCAGCCAGAGTCGGACTCGCGCTTGAGGATGAACTTGAGATGGCAACTGCAAGTAACGCAGAGCCTTGTGCGGAAAGAGACGAGCCGATAAGGGTGGTTCCTTGATTGGAAATGGTACCGCTGAAGTTTCCGGATGAATCCGGGACAGACTGTTGACCTCTGAAGCTGGATACAACCGCCGTTGTTGGGTCCACACCTGGCGGATAGGTGGCTGCTCCCGTAATACTCGTCGGGGCCTGTACCTGAAAACCGAAACTGTACGGTGCAGCGATCGGATTACCGCCAAGATCCTGGACGGTCTGCGCTACCTGCACGCTATAGCTGGCTCCCGGAGTCAGCATGCCAGTCGGAAGGAGCGTTACTGTATAAGTAGATGAGTTATATCCAATTTCAACCTGTTGTTGCGTACTGCCGCTGGTCAAGTTGAACGATGAGGCAGTAATACTGTTAGGGTCAAGAGCTTCATTAAACACGATTTGAATCGACGGCTGCACCGACACTGCTACAGCCCCAGCAACTGGAGATGTCGAAACGACTGCCGGTGTCGTGGAATCCTTGACCAACGCCACCTGCGCCGAAGCACTCTGAGTTGAATCAGCTTGGCTAACGGCAGTGATTGTGACCGAACTAGTGGCAGGAATCACCACAGGCGGTGTGTAAAGCCCTGTTGTGCTGATCGTGCCTGAGATACTGGTACCTCCGACCGTACCGTTGACTTCCCATTGAACCGCGGTATTAGAGACTCCTGCCACGTCAGCTGTAAATTGCTCAGTATGAAAGAGCTGCACATTCGCACTTGATGGGGACACTTTTATACTGAGTGTCACGGTCAAAGAAGAACTGGCTGATTTACTACTATCCACCGCACTGGTGGCCGTGACTGTGACCTCCGCGGGACTGGGGACATTAGCGGGAGCCGTATATTGGCCAGAACTTGAGATGGCCCCGACTGTACCATTACCCCCGGAAATTGCGTTTACTGACCAGTTAACTGATTGGCTGGGATTATTTGCGCCATTGACGACCGCACTGCATTGAACGGAGCCCTCTACCGATACGCTCGTGGAGGCACAAGAGACAGTCACTGATGTAACCGTTGGCTGTGTAGTACTACCTCCTCCGCTACTACCGCTGCCGCTGCTTCCGTTCCCTGCTTGACCTCCACTCTGATTACCCCCCGCACATCCAGAAAAGAAGATAAATAGCATTGCAAGTGATGCCAGTATCGCTAGGCTGGATCGAGTTCTCATTTGGAAAGAGATCGAGTGAGCCCCCTGAATCTCGGGGAGTCTGGGATGTGGCAGGAAGCTAAAATTCATAGACCGAAGACCTCCGTATTCTCGTCGACCGTGTTGCTTGGTAATGTTCCGGTTTTCAGATCGTCTATCTATCCGATACCGTTGTTTCTGTCCATTTCTCCGCCGTATGAAAATGAAGCCAAAAATTTCATGACTTGGATTTTGAGAAAGAAATCAGAACGGTCGCGCATGGGCGCGAGCTTGTCTTCCACGGCACATGCGTCCGGCATTTCTGTTCGCGGAAACGCACCTCGCGAAGATTCTTTATGGACCAGCCGTCGTCTTCGAGGCCCTTGCCCCACAAATGGTGCAGCCATCCGGTCCCAAGGCAATAAAATCTCTATCATCCCGTTACTTGCTGTAGTTACCCGCAAGTTAAAGCTCCGAATTGAACTTGCTGTTGGCCAAAAGAGTACAATTCAAGGCAGCAAAATCGCGCTGAAACCTTGCTGAAAAGACGCTGAAAAAGTTCTGAAAGACGGCTAGCGGAACCAGATCATGCCATCTGCGGAATCAACGGAAAAGGCCTCACTCGCATTTGGAGGCTTCGTTCTCGACGCACAACGCCGTGGGCTATATCGCGGAGACGAACGCGTCCATCTCACGCCTATCCCCTTCAAAGTCCTAGAGTTTCTCGTACAGCACCGAGGCTCCGTCGTCTCGAAGGAGCAGCTGCTGGTTGCTGTCTGGGGTGGGCAGCGAGAGGAGAATACCGTGGAACAGGCCATCCGGCAGATCCGACGGGGGTTGGGCGAGGACAGGGAGGAGCCCCGGTTTATCCAGACGATACCAGGAGTCGGCTATTGCTTCATTGCTGAAACGGCAGTATTCGGCGGAGAGCCGAGGGAGAAGCTTGATGTTTCATCATCGACCGAATCAGATGTAAGCACGGTTCGTCCCGAAGTTAGAACCCACAGGACGACGGTAATAGCGAGCCTGACTCTCGGGGTTGCCCTCTGTGGCTTTATTATTACCATGATCGCTTTGCGGCTCCCTTCGCCACGCCTTTCGGCAATCGCACCTGTCAGGCTCGATCAGTCGCGAGCTCTCATTTTGTCGCCCCTGCTGAGCGACGGCGCAAAGATCTATTACCCGCGATTTGAGAATGGGCAATTCTCTGTCGCCGCGACACCAATTAGGGGCGGTGAAGATGTCGTAATTTCCACCGGTCTTCCAAATCCCGAGTTGTGCGACCTGACGCCGGACGGCTCAAAAATGCTCCTGCGTAACCTGATGCGGTCCAGGGATAGCGATAATCCTCTTTATGTTTTGAACCGAGGTGGCAAGGCCCGACGTGTTGGAAGCATCCAAGCCTACGATGCAGCCTGGTTTCCCGGCGGGAAGAAGATCCTCTACTCTGCAAAGGGAGTCGTCTATTCAACCAACAGCGCCGGGAGCATCAATCATCGGCTGTTTAGAGTTCCGGGTAATGCCTACTGGTTTCGCTGGTCACCCGATGGCAAGGAACTACGGTTCACCGTCCTCAACCAGAGGAACGAAAGGCTTTCTCTCTGGCAGATGAATGCAGGTAGCGATCATCCTCGTCAGCTTTTCACCCGGCTGGGGCATTACGTCTGCTGTGGCACATGGACACCCGACGGCAGATACTACCTGTTTCAGGTGCGGAACCGAAGCTCTTATCAGATATGGGTGCAGCCAACGGACCGGGGTAGCATTATCCCTGGTCACAACCGGCCCTACCCCCTCATTTTTGGCGCAGTGAGTTATCGCAGCCCTTTGGTCAGCAAGGATGGCAGAAAACTGTTCCTGCGCGATTCAGAACCCAGGGGCGAACTCATGAAATATGACCCCAAACTGGGCGAGTTCATACCCTTGCTACCATCCATTTTCGTGCATACCCTGAACTTTTCCAGAAACGGAGACTGGATCGCCTACACCAATTCCTCGGATAACAACCTCTGGCGGTGCCGTTCGAATGGAACGCAGTGCATTCCGCTCACACAACAACTCAGATACACGTTGATGCCGCGATGGTCGCCGGATGGAAGGATGATCGCATTTATGGGGCTCACCTTTCAAAGCGACTGGCGGATATATGTCGTTCCCGCAAATGGTGGCCGGGCACGTACCGTGTTCAAGGGGAATCAAGCGGAGGGCTATCCTGACTGGTCCCCCGACGGAAAGCGGCTGGCCTTTTCCGAGGTTGTTCCAGTTGCACGTCCTGACGGCATTCACATTCTGGACCTGCACACCGGCAAGGTTTCAACCCTGCCTGGATCAACAGACTACTATCTGCCGCGATGGTCTCCAAACGGGCGCTATCTCGTTGCCTTGCACGCTCGGAATCATTTTCTGTACTTGTACGACTTCGCTACGAAGTCATGGCAGCCGCTGGTAAAGATGCGTGTCGGTTACCCAAACTGGTCGCATGATGGGAAGGAGGTGTATTTCGAATCCATTGTCAGCGGAAGCCGCATAGCCTACCGCGTGGCGCTGGCAAATCACATCGTCGCGAAGGTGGCCAGCCTTGCAGGTGTCGAACCCAGCCCATCGATCATGGGTGACTGGATGGGCCTCGGGCCCGGCAATTCACTGCTGACAGTCCAAAACATGAGCACTGACAACATTTACGAATGGAGTTTGGCTACCAAATAGCGGGAAACTCAACGGTTACTAAAGCAATGTTAGAGACGATTGAGGACCCCATTTTAGGCCACCGATCGCCTCATTGCGCTCTAAAATCTGCCTCACTGGGGCATCCCGGACACGCTAATTATGCTTGCATTTATGCAACATGATGGCATAATTACAAGCATGATTGCGCGCAGCTTGCAGCCACGACTTTCAGCATTGCTGGATCAATTTCCTGCGGTGGCACTCCTCGGACCTCGACAGGTTGGCAAAACAACACTGGCTCTCGCCCTCATTGAGCAGTACGCTCCGCAGGCGCTTTATCTGGACCTGGAACTTCCTTCCGATCGTGCCAAGCTTTCCGATCCTGAACTTTACCTCAGCCAGCACGAGGACAAGCTCGTCATTCTGGATGAAATTCATCGGCTGCCCGGCCTCTTCACAACCCTTCGCGGCCTGATCGACCGCCGGCGGCGCCGGGGACGCCGCAATCGGCAGTTTCTCCTGCTCGGCTCCGCCTCCATCGATCTCCTGCATCAGTCCGCCGAAACACTGGCCGGGAGGATTGCCTATGAACAACTGACGACGCTTCTGCTGTCTGAGATCGCGGATTTCGCCCCCGACGCGGAGAATCAGCTTTGGGTCCGCGGCGGCTTTCCGGATTCATTCCTCGCGGAGAACGACGAGCAGAGCTTCCGCTGGCGGATCTCCTTCATCCAGACCTACCTCGAAAGGGATGTCCCGGCCCTCGGTCCACGCATCCCAGCGGAAACGTTACGGCGCTTCTGGCAAATGCTGGCCAACAATCAAGGGCAAATGCTCAATGCGGCTCAGCTTGCCGGCAGCCTCGGAGTCAGCGGACATACAGTCGCCCGCTACCTCGACATCATGGTCGATCTCCTCCTCGTGCGCCGCCTGCAGCCATGGTCCTCAAACGTCGGAAAACGCCTCGTCAAATCCCCCAAAGTGTACGTGCGAGACAGTGGCCTCCTGCACGCGCTTCTCGACATTCAGACCAAGGAACAGCTCCTCGGGCATCCCGTGCTCGGTGCGAGTTGGGAGGGGATGCTCATCGAGAATATTCTGGCTTCGCTTCCCTCCACCATGAATGCCTTCTTCTTTCGCACCGCGGCCGGAGCTGAGATCGATCTCGTGATTGAACCGCAACCGAAGCAGCGCTGGGCGATTGAAATAAAGCGCTCCATCAGTAGCCCCATTCCAAGCAAAGGCTTCTACCTTGGTTGCGAGGACATTCACGCTACCCGTCAAATCGTACTCTACCCAGGTGAGGAACCATACAAGTTGGATGCGAAGACCGAAG
>CAZWSD010000021.1:0-19486 GCA_964636535.1 uncultured Acidobacterium sp.
GAGTTGCCTCCTGGATGTGGCGTTTTAAGTCTTCCTCAATCCGTTCAACCACAATACCCTTATCTTCCTGCAACAAGTGTTGCAGATCGCGAAAATCCCGCTCTGCATTCCCAAGCGCAGATTCGACCTGCAGCCGTACGCTCGCAAGCTCTGCATCGTTCATGGCACGGGCGCGATTACCCATGCTCGCCGCGAACCGCAACGTTTCTGCAACCCGTAAAACATCCTGGCCTACAGACTGCAGCAATAGCCGCTCCTTCTCTTCGGTGGCCAGGTATTCCAGCCGGTCCACAATCCTCCTAATTCCACTGGTACGCTCCGGCGAGCATGCGGATCGCAGTTCATCCAGTGCATATCGAGCCGAAACCGCGTAAATCTCCGGACCTGCAATTCCGCACCTGGTGGCAATCTCGCGCCGCAGAAATGCAAGTAGCTCTTCCACTTCGCCGGCAGTAGCCAAATCCGTCTTATTCACTACAAAGAGCAACCGAGGAACTTCGCTCTGGAGCACCTTTACAAACTCCGACTCAATGGCCGTAATCGGCGGATCCACCGAAAGCACCACAACCGCCGCATCCATTTCCCTCAGATAATTCTCTGTCGTGGCAGTGTTGTGCGTATGCGTGGATCCGATGCCCGGCGTGTCCACCAAGTCAATCCCCAACCGCAGCAGCGGCGCGGGCCATAGCAATTCGGCAGCAGCAACCTGTTTGCGGTTCCCTGGATTCTTCACCTCGGTAATGTATTCAACGAGACGGTGTGTCTCTATTTCCTCCGCATTGCCATACTGGTAAATGATCTTTGCCCCTGGAGCACTGGCATAGCGCACCCGTGTAATCACCGATGTCAAAGGAAGAATCCCGGTCGGCAGGATTTCGTCGCCCAGAAGGGCATTTACGATAGAACTCTTGCCCCGCTTCATTTGACCTACTATCGCCAAATAAAACCGGCTGCTCATCAGCTTTTCTGAAAGCTTCGATAACTCGTCGTTCGCGCTCTTCAAACCTCGTCGTTCAGCAATGGAACGCAGGGCATCCAACGTGCGAATCAGATCCGCTTTGCTCGTCTGCGTGTCTTTGTATTTTTGGCCGATACACTCGTCCATGGCGGACCACCATCAGGCATTCCCGACACTCTCGGAAGCACCTCTGGAATACCGGATCACATCCACATCCGAAATCGCAATCAGACCCTCCTCCACCATCTCATCCAGATGCGGGACAAGCTTTGCAATTTGTTCTTCTGTGTCAATAATGCTCAGCATCATTGGGTCATCATGCGAAAACTTCCAGTAGCTGGAATGCCGGATGCGCGTACTGGTTCCGTATCCCTCAATGCCCCGATAGACGATAGCGCCAGCCAGGCCCAGTTCCTGGCATTTCAACACAATGGCTTCATAGAGCGGTTTTCCATGCCACTTATCGCTCTCGCCAAAATGTATGCGAATCATCCGAGCCTGAAATTTTTCTTTCATCTTCGACCTCCGTCTATGCCCGATCTTCGCTTTGCTTTACAGGTTCATCTCGGTCTTCAAGCTCCAGTGGACGATAGGCGTACTTTATGATCTCCACATCCGACATCACAACCAGCCCTTCCTGCACCATTTGCTCCACAATAGGCAGAAAAGCTCGGAGCTTCTCTTCGGTATCAATCACAGAAAGCATGATCGAGCTGTCGTGACTCAGATGTAGCGGGCTATCTCGATGCATCCTGCGATGCGCGCCGTATCCAAGGATCCCGCGATACACTGTGACCCCGGCAATATCATTCGCGCGCATGGCCTCCACCAATGCCTGGTGTAAAGGTCTTTCCTTCCAACGATCCGACTCGCCGACATAAATGCGCATGATCTGCGCCTTGCCTTCTATCCTCACGTGCTCCGCAGGAACAAGCTTCTTCACCTTGGACGGTTCCGCAGGTTTTGCGACGATCGTTTCCTGAATCTCGATTAACCCGCTTCCCGCCAACTCCTCCAGTTTCCCGAGCAACTCATCTACCTTTTCCCGAGACTCGATGAATTCGATCTTCAACGGTAGATGGTCGGAGATCTGCACTAAGTCCGCGGAGTGCAAATGATGATCCGCACCAAAACCCGCGACTCCTTTGAGCACGGTCGCCCCTGAAACTCCACGGAAGAAAAGAAAATCCAGAATTCTCGAGTAAGAAGAGATTCCATGGCGCCCAGACCCTTCACTAAGATAGATCGATACCTTCACCGCTTTTCCTGCATTCAGCATTTGCTTTCTCCTTATGGTCTGAGTCCACGATGCGCAACCAGATATTCCGCTGCGTGTCCAACTGCTCCCCATCCGATCCGATTGTGTTCCGGATCCCATTCGTCCCGAAGATGTTCGAGTTCGATATACAGTTGCTGTCGGTAGCGCTGCATCATACTGTCGATCTGTGACGCCATGGTTGGCGGAAGCTTCGGCCTTAACTTCATGCCGTGAGGGATACACAGCGCTGGCTTCGTTTGGAACCACTCCACAACGGCGGCGCACTGCATAGAGCTGACAAATTCCCGAATCCGAAGATCCTCTTCCTCTGCAATCTCCCTGCAAATGTCACAACCTGTGCCTGCATCGCTGGGGACGGCCATGTCATTTAATAGCTTCATAAATATGACGGCAGCTTCGGGAGCATCTTGTACCGCCGCAAGTCCCCAGGCGTGAAAATTGCACAAGCAATACAGGTTTGCCTCCGTCTTCGTCTGGAGACACTCTGTCTGGAACTCCTTCAGCAGCCGGCAGAATGGGCAACCCGGCTCCTGCATAGCGGGCAGAATCGAATGATAAACCGTATGCTGCCTGTGCTTTCTCATCTAGCCTCCTCCATGATCAGAATCTCGTATCTTTACGCTGAACCATGGGGCTCTCATAACATTGCCATTGATTTCGTCTCCTATCCCTGATACTTAATTCTTGCGTTACGCTCGTTTGGCGGCTATGTCCGTGCCCGCTTCGGCGTGCCAGACGCGGAGCACCTCCAGGTCTCTTTGCACCTGCCCCATGTCCTTCGATTGCTCCTCCATGCCGGTCATCCGATGGATCTGCGCACGGTAGGCATCGGCGTATGACCTAACGGTCGAGTCCATCCTGGCAATGGCCCTTTCGCTCCATTCTCTTAGTGCGTACCCGTAACGCCGTAGTGCCTCCTGCAGCATCGAACCGGCATTCTCTTGCAAACCACGATACAGCGCGCCACGAACAGCCCGGCTGCCCAACCATCGCCATCCGCCGACCCCGACATCATCAGGTAGTTCCGCCAACTCAAACCGTGGCAAGTCACGTAGTCCGCTCTCTAGCTCCTCGGCAGACGGAATTTCATTGGTATTCAAGGCCTCCGCAACGTCCCGCAAGCTAAATACCGTCCTCTCGACCACCTCGCGTACATGGCCAACTTGCGAATGCAACCTTTCTCCAACGGCGTCACGGATCCACTCATCCAGCAACTGTCCGGTGATCGCATCTTCCGGATGCAATTCATACCAGACCATGGCACGCTCAACCACACTGTCAATGACCGCCTTCGAAGACTCGCCAAGCTCCAGAAAAGCCCTGCCGAGCTTTCTGGCGAGTTCACCCATCTCACCCGTCGCAACTCGCAACTGCGACTCCAACCCGGCAGGATCCACTGCCAGCTCCGGCGCGCCTCGGCTTTGTCGGTTCAGAATCGTATCCAGGGTCGCAATCACCGACTCTCTGAGAGCTCCAATCTTTCGCGCAACAGACGCCTCCCGCAGCGTCTGCGCTTGCGCAAAGCGCGGCAGAAGTTCCTCTTCAAAAAATCGCTCCAACAGATCACTCTCCGCCTGAACACAACTCACAGGATGGACCTGCACCGTAATTCCAAGCTCGCTCTGCATCTGCTCAACCACATAGGCAATAGCCTCTTGTCGTTCTCCCCGCGCAAGCAAATCTGCCTTGCTCAATAAAACGAGCGATGGAATGCCAGCCTCATACAAAAGGCGCAGCGTACCAACGTCTTCGTCGTTGAGCGTATTCCCCGCATCGATCAAAACTAGGGCTAGATCGCATGCGGGCAAATAGGCTAGCGTTTCCGCGGCGCCCTTTCTGGCCAGCGATCCAAGCCCCGGCGTATCCACCAGGACAATCCCCTTTTGCAACCTCCTGGAAGGAACCTCCACCAGCGCCTTCACCACGTTGAGTAAATTCCCGGGGTTGCCGCGCTCCGTAACGACATCTGCCAGTTGTTCGACCGGAATGACCTCGCTGCGCCCGCTACCGTAAGTCACCTCAACACGTAACTTGGATCCGTAGCGCAATTTTGTCGGTACCGCTGTGATCGGATTCACTCCGACCGGCAGAACATCCGTCTCCAAGATTGCATTCAATAGCGAGGATTTACCACTGCTCACGCGCCCAAAGCAAGCCACTTCGAGGTTGTGATCCTCCAACCTGCCAGCGAGAGATGCGATACGCGAGCGGAATTCCACCAACCCTTGCCGCGTGACGATCTGCTCAATCCTTCGCAACAGAGATAGGTCGTAGCCTGTCTTCTCCAGCTTTTGCAGTCGCGACTCCAGATCAATACTCAGTTCCTGCCGCAGGTATCGCTCCATCTCCTCCACCAGCGACCGAAGCTCATGTACTACGCCCTTCAACTCATCAGTCGCGTCTTCAGGGACGTCACCGAATCCGCGCATGTAATGCGGGCGAAGCTCCTCGACTGCTATATCCACAAACGCAAGATTGGTCAGCACCGCTCGGGTTGCCGGAATCTCCGGTTCCATCGGCTTCATATGCTGCCATTCCAGCGCACGCAGCAGTTGTCGACGCAACCGCCGTATGTAATCCTCAATGACCCGTGTCTGGGCAGGAGAAATGTCAACAATATGCGTCCGAAAGGGTGATTCGGAGGCCGCTTCGTGGAGAATATGTTCGACGCTGCTCATCAGCTTGTCGATGTGCTGACAAGTGCTAAGCAGGCGATTTCTCTGCGGACCATTCAGTTCCCCGGGAAGTCGCTCTCGACTTTTGTCATCGCGCTCGAACATATTCGCTCCACGCTGCGAAATGCAACTACAGTTGCCACACGGCTGCCACGATGCGCACCCGTGAACGCACTCTCCCTACACCTTCACCGGTTTCTTCCAGCGTTCATACACCGAGGCACCCGCATAGCGTGCCTTCCCTCCAAGTTCTCTTTCGATTTCCAGCAGGCGGTTGTACTTTGCAATGCGTTCTCCGCGGCTCGCGGAACCCGTCTTGATTTGCCCCATACCTGCCGCCACTGCAAGGTCCGCGATGCTGGTGTCGTCTGTCTCGCCGGAGCGATGCGAAATCACCGCGCCGTATCCGTTCTCTCGCGCAAGCTGAATGCAGTCCAGCGTTTCGGTCACCGTTCCAATCTGGTTCAGCTTGATCAGGATCGCATTCGCAATGCCGTCCTTGATCCCCTCCCGGAACAGTGCCGGATTGGTCACGAAATTGTCGTCGCCTACAAGCTGAATCTTGCCGCCCAGTTCCTTCGTCAGCTTCTGCCAACCGCTCCGGTCATCCTCGGCCATGCCGTCTTCGAGCGACCATATCTCCGGATACTTCTTCAGCCAGCTCTCCCACAGAGCAATCATTTCGTAGGAACTCTTCTTGCTCTTGTCGGACTTCCAGAACTCATACATCCCGTCCCGGTACAACTCGCTGGCTGCGGGATCCAGCATGATAACAATGTCTTCACCCGCCTTATAGCCCGCCTTCCCGATCGCCTCAAGAATCAACTCGATCGGCTCTTCATTCGATTTCAACTGCGGAGCAAAGCCGCCTTCATCCCCAACTGCCGTGCTGTAACCCTTTGCGTTCAGCACTGCCTTCAGCGCATGAAACGTCTCTGCCGAAGCACGCAGAGCCTCGTGGAAATCCGGAGCCCCAACCGGCGAAATCATAAACTCCTGGAAGTCCACGCTATTGTCCGAGTGCCTCCCGCCGTTCAAAACATTCAGTCCCGGCGTCGGCAATAGATTCGCGTCCTCCTTCACGAGAGCCGCATACAATGGCAGACCGCGATCCAGCGCAGCCGCGCGCGCAACCGCAAGAGAAACCCCAAGAATCGCATTCGCCCCCAGCCGGGCCTTGTTAGGAGTTCCGTCCAGATCGCAGAGCTTCTTGTCCAGAGCCCTCTGGTCGTTCGCGTCAAAACCTCGAACCGCTCTTTGGATCTCCCCTTCGACATAGCTGGTCGCTTTTAATACCCCTTTGCCGCTGTAGCGCGACTTATCTCCATCGCGCAATTCCACTGCTTCACGCTTGCCAGTCGATGCGCCGGAAGGAACCTTCGCCATTCCCTTTACGCCATTCGATAGCGTCGCCGTGACAGAAAGAGTCGGATTCCCGCGCGAATCCAGAATTTCCAGTGCTTCAAGTTTTCCGATTTCAGACATCCCATCCTGCTTTCTCGACCTCGTGGGTCGCTGGTTTCTACAACATCCTGCGCTACATCACGATGATTCGATGTGCGGCAGAAGACATGCTCCGAAGCATCTCCAAAAGTCCGGAAACACCCGCTTGGAACACATTCCATTCGCGCACCTATCATCCGGCACACCATCGAGTTTTTTTGTCGGGGATCGCCAGTACAGACAAAACTCCTGAACTGGGGAAATCCCCGCCAGGAGTCATCATCTGTCCGGCTCAAGAAAGAAGGACAGCAGTTAAAGGTGAACTCCCTCACCTGCTAGCTATCTACTAACTTGATATGCCGAAACGTCATGTCCTGTCAATGACTGTCCGAACATCTCATTCCTGTCGACTTCTCCCGAGGTGTTGCAGCATGAAGGTATGCCCGGATACGGAATCCTAGCGGTGCCCTTTGAACTTGACAACCAAAATGCAAAGACGCATGATGCTTCCAAGCAAAAGTCGCGCCGGTGATGAAGTCCACCTTTAACCGCCTTCATGGCTGATGACTCCTACCTGTACGGGAGGGTCATGCCATGAAGAAGCACTTAAGCTCCGCACATTCAATCCCTGTAATCCCAAACGCTCCTATCCTCAAGATTGCGGTATTCCCTGTGCGGGGGGCTGTGTGATCCTTCCGAATATCGCTCTCCAGATCCTTCAGGTTCTATGCGTCCTGCTTCTCGCTCCGCTCCTTCAGGGCTTCATCCTGAAAGCCGAGGAACGCGTCCAGCGCAGCCGCGGGCCAAGCCTCATTCAGCCATACCGCGACTTATGGAAGCTCTTTCATAAAGAATGCGTCGTCCCAGACTCCGCGTCATGGATCTACTGGATCGCACCGATCATCGCCTTCACGGCCATGCTCATCGTTCCCCTGCTCATTCCCGTGCTGACGGATCGCCCGCTTCCGCTCTCCAACATGGGAGACATACTTGGCGGCGGCATGGTGCTCACGCTGGGCTCATTTGCCATCATTCTCGCCGGGCTCGACTCGGGCAATGTTTACGGCGGCATCGGATCAAGCCGCACCGCTATGCTAGGCATTCTCGCCGAGCCCACACTCATTCTGGTTCTCGTCGGCATCAGCCTTCTCGCCAAATCCATGCTCCCGTTCGTCGTCAATCATCTGCTGCTCAGCAGCCTGTCTGTCTACTGGAGTCCCGCCCACATCTTTCTCATCCTTGCATTCTTCGCGCTGCTCCTGGTGGAAACAGACCGCCTGCCCATCCACTCCAGCACACATTTTGAGATCTACATGATCGACGAGGCCCGCATCCTTGAGTACTCCGGGCCGCTGCTCGCGTTGCTCCGCTGGGCTTCCATGATGAAGCAGTTCATCCTCTACATCATCTTCTGCAATGTATTTCTTCTCCCTTGGGGAATTTCCGAGTTGGGCACACCCTGGGGACAGCTTGGCTCAATCACATCCTTGCTTCTGAAATTCCTCCTCGTAGCGTTCGTCATAGTCATCGTCGAAACCGTCCAGGCGCGCCTGCGCTTTTATCGCTATCAGGAACTGCTGGCCACCGGCTTTCTGCTGGCCGTCCTGGCCATCGTTTCCAGTCAGTTGCTGGGAGGAAGATAAGTGTTTCTCTCTCATATCAGTTCCCTCCAGGCATCGATTTTCAGCACGCTTGCGATCCTCAGCCTTCTGCTCACTTTCGTGATGCTCGGCTCCCACTGGCTGCGCAATTATGTCTACGCATTTGCTGTACAGTCCTGGCTTATAGCGATTCTCTCCGCCTGTGTCGCCTGGTTCGGAGGATTCCCGGAGCTATACGCCATCGCCGTGCTGACTGCTCTCTTCCGCGGCCTCGTCCTGCCATGGCTGTTGATGCGGATCGTCGACCGACTACACGTCAAACGCGAAATTCACGCAGTTCTGCAATCCAGTTCCAGCCTGGTCCTCGGCGCATTGGCCGTCATGTTTGCTTTTGTCATCGCAAACCATATCAATCGCCAGATCGCGCACGCTGCGCACATCGTCGTCCTTGCGCTCACCATCATGCTTTCCATGAAGTTTCTCGGCTTCCTCATGCTCTCCGTGCGTGATGAGGCCATCAGTCAAATCCTCGGACTGCTCGTCCTCGAAAACGGAATCTTCCTCGGATCGCAAATTCTCGTCCCCGGAATGCCGCTGCTCATCGAGATTGTCATTCTCTTTGACTTACTCATTGTCGTCGCGTGCTTCGGAATGCTCGTGCGCTACCTGGTGGTGCATGCGGGCACCACCAGCAGTCGCCAACTCAACAGGCTGGTGGGCTAATGACAATTCCGGCATATCTGCTTCTCACCCTGTTTGCCGCGCCAACCGTCGCTGTCATTCTCCCGCTCGCGCTGCGGCATCCCCGCCTCGCGGAGTACAGCACCCTCGCCGCCGCCGTCCTCGACTTTCTGCTCAGCATTCCGCTCATAATCCTCTCGCTACGCGGTCCCAGGGTCTTTGCCAACGGCTACGTTCGGCTCGACCTGATCGGAGCATGGGTCATCCTCTGTGTTGCCCTCGTGTACATGCTCTCTTCCATCTACGCCGTCGGATACATGCGGCTGCTCGACGAGGAAAGCCGCCTGCCGTTCTTTTATTCGCTCTTCTCCGGCTTTGCGCTCACCATGCTCGCCGCCTGTGTCATGAATAACGCCGGCTTGTACTGGATCTCGATTGAACTCACAACCCTCGTCAGCACTTTTCTGGTTGGATTTGAAAAGGCAGCCGAAAGCACCGAAGCAGCATGGAAATACATCATCGTCGTTTCCGCCGGCCTCGCGCTGGCGCTGCTCGGCACCTCATTCTTCTATTGGGGTGGATCCTCCGTCATGGGTCCCACTTACGCCATGACATGGTCCACCCTCCGCCACTGCGCAACCTCCGTCTATCCCCCGCTCGAACTTGTATCGTTTCTCCTCGTGCTGGTCGGCTATGGAACCAAGGCCGGGCTCGCCCCCATGCACACCTGGCTGCCCGATGCGCACAGCGAATCCCCCGCACCCGTTTCCGCCATGCTTTCCGGAGCCCTGCTCAACACCGCGATCCTCGGAATTGCGCGCTATCTCGCGGTCGTGAACAAAACAGCAATCAGCTACCTTGCTCATCTTGCGGTCGTCGCCTTTGGGATTTTCTCTTTCCTCATCGCCGCCCTCTTCATCGTCCGCCAAAAGGGAATCAAGCGTCTCATGGCTTATTCCAGCGTCGAGCACATCGGAGTCCAGGCGCTCGGCCTGGGTTTCGGCGGAGTCTATGGCGTCGCCGGAGCCCTGTACCACATGCTCAATCACTCCCTGAACAAGTCCCTCATGTTCTTTGGCGCCGGCAACGCCATGCGCGCCTATGGAACCAAGGAAATGACGGAGATCAAAGGCGTGATGAAAACCTTCCCGGTCACCGGACCCCTTTGGCTGCTCGGCGCTGTAGGCATAGCCGGTGCCCCGCCTTTCGCGCTCTTCCTCAGCGAGTTCACCATCCTGCGCGCCGGCATCTCGGGACCCTTTCGCTGGGCTGCTGTCTTATTCATCCTCTTCCTGATTGTTATCTTCATCGCATTTCTCTCCCACTTCCGCGGCATGTACTTTGACCAGTCGTCCGCGCAAGGCAACCGCCTCTCCGGCATGCTCTGGCGCGCCATTCCCATGTGGCTCACCTTTGCGCCTCTGCTCATTCTTGGCCTTTGGTGGCCACATGAACTCTGGTCCATCTTCACCAAGATCTCCGCAACTATGTTTGGAGGATCACAATGACAGAGGCGAACCGGCACGCTCCTCCGCATGGCATGCAAGGCGCCGTCCAGCGGCTAGTCTGGCCGCATTCCGTTCCGCAGGCTTGCGCAGAGCTCACCCGCGCGGGAGCCCGCCTGCAAATGGCCTACGCATGGTTCCCTCGTCCCGGTGACGCGCCGGAAGTCCTCTACCTCGCGGACAAGGGCCCTCATCAGCCCTTTGAAATCCTACGCTGCACTCTCTCGCTCGATCAGCAGGAGTTGCCCTCCATGGCAGCGCGCATTCCATTGCTAGGCTGGTATGAGCGAGAAATCCACGAGCTATGCGGAGTCCACTTCAAAGACCATCCCGAGCCTCGCCCGCTCGTTCTCCACGAGGGCTCGCGACCACCCCTGCCTCCGCTCGATCCGCGATACCAGCCCACCGAGCCAATGCCCTACACCGAATCCCCATGGGATCTTCCGCCCCTTGAAGGCAGTGACGTCCAGATTCTTCCCTTCGGTCCCGTCCGCGCCGACGTTCTTGAATCGGCCCAGATCCTCTTCTATTACATTGGCGAAGCAATTCTGCACTGTCATCCGCGCCTCTTTTTCAAGCATCGCGGAATGGAAAAGCGCTTCGAAGGCCTCACGCCTCAAATGGGCGCGTTGATGGCCGAGCGCATCTCCGGCGTCGACAGCGTCGCACATACTCTCGCCTTTTGCCAGGCCGTTGAAGCCGCCTGCTCCTGCTCCATCCCGCCTCGTGCCCTGTATCTCCGAACCATCCTTGCCGAGTTGGAACGTCTCTACAATCACCTCCACTATCTCGGCCACCTTTGTCACACCACGACGCTCAAGGTCGGAGAAGCCCAGGGAAAACTTCTGTCCGAACAGTCCAAGCAGATCAATGGACTCCTCACCGGCAGTCGCTTCCTACGCTCGCTCATCACTCCCGGAGGACTGCGCCGCGACCTCGACTGTTCTTCCCTGTCCTCGAAGCTCCGCGCACTCGAACCGGAAATCCATCGCTACATGGAATTGCTCGAACAAACCAACAGCCATCTCGACCGCCTCATCACCACCGGCCACCTGCCGCGGCAAATCGCCTACGACCAGGGCGCCACCGGCCCCGTCAAGCGCGCTTCCGGCATTGCGCACGATCTGCGCCAGGACCACCCCTACGCTGCTTACGCTCAACTCCCCCGAGAGATCCCAGTCAAGACCGCTGGAGACGCTCACGCGCGCGTCCAGATACGCATGCAGGAAATTCGTAACAGTCTGGAGATTATATTCAAAGCCATAGACAATCTTCCCAGCGGCCCCGTTTTTTCTCCGTTCAATCCAGTTCCGTGTGCGGAAGGTCTGGGCTGGTGCGAAGGCACACGCGGCTCCATCTATTACTGCGCGCACCTCGACCCGCAGGGGCGCTTCGCGCGCGTCAAAATCAAGGCCGCGTCCTTCTCGAATTGGCGCGTTTTCCCTTTCACCGTACACGACACCAACATGATGGATTACGCCATCAACGAAGCCAGCTTCGGTCTCACCATGGCAGGCTGCGACCGATAAAGGACCTTGACCCTATGCCCGTCTGGACACTCTTTGGACTGAATCGCGGACTCGCCACCACCCCGTGGCCCGATAAGGCCGATGCATCCTTGCAGCCAGGCGTCCTCGGCCTGCCCCAATATCATCCGGAGCAATGCGAAGACGACTGCCACGCCTGCGCCGATGCCTGCCTGCCCGCAGCCATCACCGTCGCTGAAAACAAACTTCACCTCGACTATGGAAAGTGCATCGGCTGCCAGCTTTGCACCGAGGCTTGCCCGCACCAGGCCATGACTCCGTCCGCCAACTGGGCCTTCGGCGTCCGCGACCGCAACGATCTCGTATGGGCTGAAGCGCTCCAATCCGCCCCCGCGCAGAGTTTGAAACACGGCATCCGCAAACATTTCAAACGCAGTCTGCACATTCGCCACATCGATGCCGGTTCCTGCAACGGATGCGAGTCAGAGCTACAGGCCCTCAACAATCCCTTCTACAACCTCCACCGGCTCGGCATCTTCTTCACCCCATCCCCGCGCTTCGCCGACCTCCTGCTTGTCACCGGTTCGGTTACATATGCCCTGCGCGGCCCGCTCCTCGAAACCTGGAACGCCATGCCCGAGCCGCGCTGGGTGATGGCGACCGGAACCTGCGCTGTTTCCGGCGGAATCACGGGCGGCGGATACAGTTGCGCGCAAGGCCTTGAAGGCATTCTCCCGGTGGACGTTTATCTTCCCGGATGTCCACCCAATCCCGCAGCCGTTATCCAGGCTCTTCTTCTGCTGCTCGACCGAACCAGCCAAAGAATCCACGGAGGCCGCTATGCAGGCTGATCTACTGCTCATCACAGCGCTTCTCTGGTCATTCTCCGCCATTGCCGCCTTGCTGGAGCCCCGCGGCATCGTTGCCCGTGTTGGCATTGCTCTCGGCTGTCTCGCCGGCATTGCCGCGGCCCTCGATGGCATGATCTCCATCTCCCCGACACTGTCGCTTGACGTGCGCCTCGGCGACACAGCCGTTCTGTTCCACCTCAGTACGGCCGCCTCGTGGTTGATGCTCTTCGGCCTCATTCCGGCGTTCTTTGCAGTTGCGCTGGGTAACGGAGCGGTCGCAGGTTGTCCGGCAAGGCGCTGGCTCGCGGCCCTGGCTTTTACGCTGCTCGGCGCTCTCGGCGTGCTCGGCATGCAGGACGCCATCTCGTTCCTGATTGCATGGGAGGTCATGAGCCTCGGCGGAGCAGCCATGGTGCTCGGTGAAAATCCATCCCCTTCGTCGGGCAAATCCACGATGTTCATGCTGGCACTGCTGGAAATCGGCGCCGTTGCCATACTGCTCGCTTTCTTGTTGATTGCCAGTCGCAGCGGCTCGTGCGAATTTGCTACGTTCAGCATCGCTCACTCACTCTCCGCCCCCGTGACGCTGCTTCTCGCGCTGCTGCTTCTCTTCGGCTTCGGAGCCAAGCTCGGCGTCCTGCCCTTCTATGAATGGTTCCCCGCCGCCTACGGCTCCGGCAGTGGCGCGACCGGCCTGGTCTTTTCCGGAATCGTTCTCAATGCGGCCTTCTTCGCGCTCGCGCGTGGCATTCTTGACTGGCTGCCGCACCTCGGATTCTGGGCAATGACCGCCGCCGGCAGCATCGTGCTCGCGAGCGTGGCGAGCGCGATCCTTGCCATCTTCATTGCCTTTCAGGAAGAGGATTGGCGACGCATGCTCAGTCTTTCCTCCGCGGAAAATGCCTGCGTTGCCGTCGCGCTCCTCGGCATATCCTGGCTCCTGCTCACTGCAGGCCTTCCCCAACTGGCCGCAATGGCATGGGTCGTCAGTTTGCTGCATCTCGCGGGACACAGCCTGGCCAAAGGCTCGTTGTTCCTCACCGCCGATGGCGTATCGTCTGTCACCGGAAGCTATACCATCCGGCAATCCGGAATTCTTCGCAATCATCCCGCCATCCTTGGAATCGGCGCACTCTTTGCCGCAATGAGCCTGGCCGCACTTCCACCGCAGGCTGGATTCGTCAGCGAGTGGTACGTCTTTCAGACACTCTTCCAGGGAATGCAGGTTAGCGAACTCCCCGCACGGCTCACCCTCGCCGTTGCCGCTGCCGGTCTCGCCCTCGTAGCGGCCGTGGCCCTGGCAACATTCGCAAAACTGTTTGGCGTAGGCCTGCTCGGCGATCACCACACGCACAGCCGGCGCTTCTCCTTCGCGCGCTGCTCCAGCATCTTTGCCCTCGGTATCCTTGTCCTGACCTTAGCCGTAGGAATGCCCTGGTGGATTCATGCTCTCGCAGCCGGAAGCTTGAAGGGCTTTGGAATCGATGTCACCGCCAGCATGCAGAATGGATGGCTGCTGGTTCCTCTCAGTAGTTCCTTCGCATTCATCTCTCCCACCAAGATGATCATCGTCGGCCCATTGCTGGCGCTGTTCCCCGTCGGGCTGTTTCTCATCAGCCGCCGTTCGCTCCGATTCCGGCGTGTGCCTGTCTGGTCGGGGGGCCGGCGTGAAGACACGCGCCAGATCGCCACAACTTCTCTCGCGTTCTCCAATGCGCTGCGCACTTTCTACGGGTTCATTTACGGCCCCACTCACAATCTGGAACGCGAGTACGACCACGGTCCCTATTTCGTAAAGCGCCTCATTTTTAATCAGGAAGTCGCGCCTATTTTCGGCCCCGGATTATTCGCTCCCATTACAGGAGCTGTCCGCAAAATCGCAGATACAGTCAGTCAACTACAGTCCGGTTACCTGAATTTCTACAACGCTCTGATCGGCCTCCTCCTGGTGCTGATTCTTGCTTTAACTCTGTTTTACAAGTAACCAGACAGATCAACAGCCGCGCACTTCCATCGCTGCATCAGAACCCCAGAGACGCATATTGCAACCTACTCTGGCATCATGACAGCATCGAGAGACTCACGTGACTGAAGTTCTCAAATGGCCGCTGCTTCTGCTCATCGCGTTGCTCGCCTCCACCCTTGCGGCTGTCACAGGCTTTGGTGGCGCGGCGGTGCTGCTCCCCGTGCTGGTTGCCGTTTTCGGGATGCGCGCCGCCATCCCCATCCTCACCGTCGCTCAACTCATTGGAAACGCCAGCCGTGTCTGGTTCAACCGGCATGAACTGAACTGGAAAGTCGTCGGTTGGTTTTCGGTCGGTGGCATTCCCATGGCTCTTCTCGGTGGCTATCTCTTCGCCATGGCGCCACTGGCCAGCCTGACCCGCCTGCTCGGTGGTTTTCTTCTCCTCGTTGTCGTGTGGCGGCACCTGCGCCCAGCCATGCACCACACCTTTCCCGTTCAAACATTTGCGGGAATCGGTGCTGGCTCTAGCTTCCTATCAGCCCTGCTCGGAAGCGTTGGACCCATCATGGCGCCCTTCTTTCTTGCCTATGGCCTCGTTAAGGGAGCGTACATCGGCACGGAAGCGCTTGCAACGGTCGTCATGCACGTTACAAAGCTCGTAGCCTATGAACAAACGTCCGTGCTGACTCTCTCGAATTGTGTCGTAGGGCTTGCACTCGGACCTGTCATGATCGCTGGTTCTTTTCTGGGCAAGCGCATCGTGGACCGCCTGCCGGAAAGAGTTTTCGTGCGGATCATTGAAGCCGTCCTGATCATCGCCGGGCTTATGTTCTTAATCCGCGGATAAGACGCGGTTGCATCCGCGATCCGCCTCATCCGCTTGCAGCGTCGTTTACAGCCGGCTCTCGCTCGAAAATTTGCCTGTAAAGATCTTCCCCGTAACTCGTCGGCAACGGCTCGCCTGCGAGCACCCGAAACGTTCGCTCTCCATCCGCCAGCCGCTCGGCACGGAGAAACAATGCCCTGGAACGATCCTCCGCATAAAACCCATGCGCAAGATCGAACATATGCGTAACGTAGAACACCCTGCACTGCATCTCCAGCAGCGCGTCTACAATTCTGCGGGCAATCTCTGATCCTTCCCGCTCATTCGTGGATGAAAAGGATTCATTCAGCAGCAACAAGCTACCCGGTGTCAGTTCATCCACAATGCCGCGCATTCTCCCAAGCTCTTCATCGAGCTTTCCGCCTTTCATGGCGGCGTCTTCTTCACGCTTGAAATGCGTAAACACTACATCTCTCACGCTTCCACGGTATGACTCTGCCGGAACAAACATACCGCATTGCATCATCAGTTGCGCCAAGCCCGTGCTTCGCAGTAGGGTAGATTTGCCTCCCCGATTCGCCCCCGTCATCACGACGAACGTCTTCCCGTCCGCGTCCATATCGTTGCCAATCGCGCGCGCTTCCATGCTCAAACTCAGGCACGGATCATAAATCCCGCGACAAGTGTGCGCGCATTCCTCCGTCCTCACCACGTCGGGAATGCACACCGGTTCACCTTTCCCAGTCAAACGATCCCGAAGATTCAGGCACCCCACGTAAAACCCCAGATCCAGCCGAAGCATGCGAAAGAAACTCAGCATGTGATCCGTCGATTGCCCCAATGCCGCCGCCACAGGAGCTATTCCATGGTTCTTCAAGTCTGACAGCGCGCGGTATCCGGCTTCGTCTCGTTCAGCCACTTCGTACACATAGGCATCGGCATTTGCCTGCATCAGATGCTGCATCCAGCTCTTCACCCGATCCATCCATCCAGTATTCACGTTTGGCGGCTTACGCAGTACATAGTGAGTTCCCTTGTGCTCGGCGCCGAGTTCCGCGCTCATCAACACTCCGCTTCGAAAAGCCAGCCTTTCCAGATGATCCGAGATCGTTGCCAGATACTCATCGTTCAGCTCTGTCACCAGCATCTTGAAAAGCTTCTGGAGACCTTCCGAATGGACATCGGCCTCGTTCTCATCGGCTATCCGACGCAGGCTCTTCAAGACCCCCGCAAATATCTCCAGCACCTCCACGGAACGATGTAGCATCTCCGAGGGATAACGATTGGTCATCCATCCCCACACATGCCGTTCACGCTCCATCGCTTCCACGGCAAGGCCGTAAATTTCCCGAACCATCCGAGGGCGTTCCAGGCAGTCCTTCAGTACCTGTTGCCGATACAAAATGTCCTCAGGTGATCGCAGGCTCTGCAGCAAAGCCTTCTTCGCCACTTCCCTCAGAAACTCATCGCCATCAGCCATCGCATCGAGCAGCACGTCCAGTCCCAGATCCTGCGCCAGCGCTTCCGCTAACGGCACAAACGGCGCGTCTAAATCAAAATCCTTTGCCCTGTGCATGAGGTAGGCTTTCATTTCCCAGACCTCTCTGCATTCCGGGCAATCCGCGTCTGGATCTCATCCCGCGTCAGTCCATACTTCTTTGCAATCGTCATGGCATAAGCCAACCCATCTGCGGGCCGCCTGCAAATCCTGAAGGTCTTCCTCGAAGGATCCTCGGGGTCCACTTCCCCAACCATACTCACCGCACCCTTCACCTGGGTCATCTCGTCCAGAAACGTAACGGATAGGCATAGCATGTCTCGCAAGACGATTTTCTCCATCGTCTTGCGGCTCAAAAGCAGAGCATCCTCAAGCGTCGTTGATAGAAAGCTCTCGTTCATGATGAGTATGCTCTCCGGCGTTGCGCTCTCCAGTATGTGCCGAATCCTCAATAATTCGTCTTCGAGCTTGCCTCGCAGATTTTCGACGGCTTCGCTCCTCTCAAAGTGCGTGAATAGTTGATCAAATAGAAACAAGCGCGCAGCCTTGGCCGGAACAGGGCAGCCGAGCGCAGCCAGAAAATGCAGTTGTCCAAACATCCGCGCAAACGTCGTCTTCCCGCCCTGATTCGGCCCCGTCACCACCAGCACTCGTTCTTCTCCACTCAACGAGAAACTGTTTGTCACCACCGATTGGCCCTCTTCACGCCTGGCCTCCGCCAATGCCAGATCAAAGCTATCCTCGGCATGGATCTCCTTGGAGACATCCGACACCTCCGGATAACTGAAGGCAAGGCTCAGCTCCTTGAACCGATCCACATGCTCCAGCCACGCAAGGTAGAACTGCACTTCCCGGTCAAATCGAACCAGCGCCGCATCCATAAAGCTGCTGTAGCGCGCGCTAAAATCCGCCAGCGCGGCGAACAACTCCGGATATAGCAACGCTACCCGGTCCAGAATCGCGGCCTCCACCTGATTCATCTCTGCGGGGGAATGCAATTTGAATCGGTACTCCTTCGATGCTCTCTGTCTGAATTTCTCAAACGCTTCGAGCACATCGGCGCTATAGTCAGGCTCGGGTTCGTAGCGCCGCACGGTCATACGCTTCCCGTGGATGTGGAGTGAATAGCGGATTTTGCCCAGTTCATCGATCAGATGCTGTGCCGCGTCTTTCATCTCTCGGAATTGCTTCGAGCCGATGTAGGCAGCCAGATAGCTCAACAATTCCTGCATGCCCGCGGCCTTCGGATCAGTTCCTTCGAGGTCCGTCGCAAACTGCCGAATCCCATCGGTGTAAGTATGCACTGCGTCCAGCAGGCACCGTTGCCTTTGTCGTTCGTAATAGATCGAATCGACGCGCGCCAGCATCCGCCGCAGGCTTTGCATCGCAGATGCGAAACGCTCCACGCTCGCCCTCAGCTCTCGTCGTTCCAGATCGCGGAAAATATCGTGGCGGTAGCGAACTGCCCCCACGTTCCTGCATGGCCAGTAAAAGAACGACCGCAGGTTGTACTCCGCGCGGCCAGTCATAACAACCTGCACAACCTGATCCAGGTTCAAATCCCGAAAACACACAGGCTCAGTCTGTCTATCGATTTCGTCAGGGATCGCATCGAACGGAAACAGAATGCTCTGAAAATTCGCGACGTCCGTGCGCGATAGCCCCACGTTTTCCTTCCGCGATCCGCTCGTTCCAACACACTTCCCCGGCATCATTGCCCATCCTCCGGACAGGCAATGGCGGGTCCGCTCCCGCGGTGATTCAGGTCTACCAGGGTCATCACAGGCAAGTAAACTCCTCCCGAGTTTAAAAACTCGTAGGAGTCATCTTCCCCTTGAGCAAGGGGCGTTAAAAGTGGACTCCAACACTTGCCTTACAACTGATAATTTCCCGCACTTGCGCCTATTGTCAATATCCCTTCGTGATGATTGGAAGCAGTTCTTCGTGACTTCCCCTTGGCTCAAAGAACGTCCTAACGCACTGCTCGTACCACGGCGAATCCGACGAAACGCAAGAACTGACATGCCTTTGAGATTCCCCCGATAGTAGGACATGAGAGCCGAGACTCGCCTGCTGGGGTCAAGGCGCTTGGCCGATGCGTTCGCAGTCAGAGATGGCAACCTTCGCAATCTTCTCGAAAGCCACATTGGCCTTCCGCAGATTCTCGAGAAGTTTGCGCCCTGCGAGCACGGTCGTCTTGCGCTTCCGATAGAGCGCTTCGGCGTTCCACTTGCTGCCGACGCTCTCTGCGCTCCTTGCCATTCTCGCCCGCGTACCGAATCCACCAGATGCCGGAACCTGGAATACGCTCGTACACACCTTGCCTATCGCGTACCTCACTGTTTCGGTCTACCGATACTAAAACCGCTACCAGCACCACACAAAAGAAAAGAGGCCGTCGCCAGCCTCCCATAATCCGTTTATTTTGTTCAGCGTAATGGTGACCCTGGCAAGATTCGAACTTGCGACCTGCGGTTTAGGAAACCGTCGCTCTATCCACCTGAGCTACAGGGCCACACTCAAAGTTTACAACGCCGCAAACTCTCATCACACCCACCTGCCCACTTGCCCTTGGCGACACCCTGCCCCAAACCATCATCCTAATCTCCATGCGCGTTGCTGTGCTCCACAACCCAGGCCCCGTTGCAAACCATCCACTCTCCATCGAAGAAGTCCCGATCCCCGAACCAGGCCCCGCTGAAGTCCTACTCAAAAT
>CAZWSD010000022.1:0-18865 GCA_964636535.1 uncultured Acidobacterium sp.
CCAGGTTCCGGGCAAAAAACTCCAGGTCCGCGGCCACCTCGAACTCCGTCCTGCCCGACTTCAGGTGCGGCACGATCATCTCAAAAAGCTTGCACCCAGTCGCCGCCGCATGCCGCATCAACTCCAGTTCATCCGCGTCCTTGATCAGCCGCATGTTCATCACCAGCGGCTCTGCCACCGGCTCAAAATACCGCCTCCGGTTCCGCCGCGGAATTGCCTCGCGATCAGCCTCCAGCTCCGCTACACTCGTGTGGGCCGGATCAAATCCAGCGCTCTCCGCCTGCTCGCTCACCCACACCGCGGCTTCCTTCACCGTCGATTTCGCGGCTATCACCACCGTGGCGCCCTGCACTTCCTGTTTCGCCTGCGCCGTGTAACGCCCGTCGGTAAACAGCGCCGCCTTGTCCTGGGTCACCACCATCACCGCGCTCGAACCGCTGAATCCGCTCAAATACCGCACATCCGGCAGATGTGTAATCCAATACGCTTCAATTTCAAGCTTCTGCAGCGCGCGCCGCAGCTTTCGAATTCGGCCAGCATGATTCATCTTCACGATCTTACATTCCTGCGCCGAGATTCGCATGTCCGGCCCGCCCTTCAACCCCTCGCTTCCAGCCCATCCTTCTCCGCAAGCGCCGGAACAGCCGCGCGATCCCGCTTCTTCACCTTACGCGCCGGCACCCCGGCGTATATCCCAAACGGCTCCAGGTCCTTCGTCGCAATCGATCCCAGTCCCAGAATCGCCCCATCCCCCACATTCACTCCCGGACTCACCGTGGCCCGCGCGCATACCCACGCGTAGGACCCAATCCGCATCGGATACGAAACCAGCCGGAAGGAAGCCTCGTTATACAGGTGCGTCGCTCCGCACAAATACGCCCCCTGCGAAATCACCGCATGCGACCCGATCGTCAGCAACGAAGGGTTATACAATTCCGCATCGTCGCCCACTCCCACCGCGTCCCCACAGACAAGATTCCACGGCGCCCACACACGGCACTTCGGATAAAAATGGCAATTCGCAGCCAGCTTCGCTCCAAATATCTTCAAAATCATCGCCCGCCAGCCATGAAACGACCGTGGCGATGGCCGGAACAGCAGCGCCCAGCAAACATACCAGACCCCCCGGCGAGCCCGGTTCGCAAATGAATACGATGGCTGCAAATGCGGATCAGCCTGTGACTGTGGAACACCGGTCGCCAATGCTGCTGTCTCCATGCCTCGGTGGCGAAAGCAGACTTCCCGTCATCTGCTCTCCTGGCAACACTACCCGGCAGAAATCATACCCTACGACCTCGCCCGCCGAACCCTCGTCTCCGCCCGGCCCGTGCTCCGCACCGGCTTCTTCTGCCTCAGCTTCAACCGCGCAGGCTCTGCTTCCACTTCAATTCCCGACTGCCGGTCCATCCACTCATCCAGCCGCGACTTCTTGAATCGCCACCGGTTGCCCAGCTTGAACGCCGGCACAAACGACTCCGAGGCATACTTGTAAAGCGTATCCGGGCTGATGCCCAGGTAATCGGACGCCTGCCGAATGTCCATCACTTCCCGAAATTCTTGACTGCGGCTCGCGGAACTCTTCATCGTGGTGCCCCCGGTCAACGCACAAACGACTGGCGCTGCTCTCTCCGGGTGGACAGCAAACCTCGCCTACGCCAAAATCCACCCGGCTCCCTGCTTATACCTCCAACCGAACCCCGTTTCAAGACAATTGCAGACCTTTGGACGTGGTGTTCTGGTTTCCCCCGCATTTTTACGGGATTTTCCCCAATCTTTGCCGGATTTCTCCTCTCTACCCGCCGCAAAATCCCACCTCCGGCCCAAAGCAAGAAGCCAGCCCATCGAGGCTGGCTTCCCTTGTACGTCCGATTCTTCCGTCGATGACCCGCCTAGACCTTCGGCTCCAGACCATCCAGAATCCCCAGAAACTCCGCATCCAGCTGCCGGTTCTTCGCAATTGCATCCGCCAGCGGAATGTCCTCAATGTGCGTGCCACGCAGCACCACCAGCCGGCCAAACTTCTTCTGATGCACCAGGTCAATCGCCGCCAACCCGTACCGGGTCGAAAGCATCCGGTCAAACGCAGTCGGGGTACCGCCGCGCTGCGTATGACCTAGGTTCACTGACCGCGTCTCGTAGCCGGTCCGCTTCTCAATCTCCTCGGCCAGATGCGCCCCGATACCGCTCAGCCGCGCATGCCCAAATGAGTCCACCTTCGTGCCGTGCGTCGCCTGCTCGTCAGACTCGGGTAGCTTCGCGCCCTCGGCCACCACCACAATCCCATACTTCTTCCCGTGGTCGTGGTTATACTTCAGCAGCTTGCATACGTGATCCAGGTCAATCGGCCTCTCCGGCACCAGGATCGCATGCGCGCCCCCGGCCACACCGGCGGTCAGCGCAATCCAGCCCGCGTCGCGGCCCATTACCTCGCACACTATCACACGGTTGTGGGCCTCGGCCGTCGTGTGCAGCCGGTCAACCGCCTCGGTCGCAATCGAAACCGCTGTGTCGAATCCAAAGCAGGCGTCCGTGCCGTTCAGATCATTATCAATTGTCTTCGGAACTCCAACCCCGGGCACGCCCGCCTGAATCAGTGCATTGGTCACTGACTGCGTATCGTCCCCGCCAATCGCGATCAGCGCGTCCAGCTTGTTCGCCTTCAGGGTTGCCACACACTTTTCAATGCCGCCTTCTATCTTCCGCACGTTCGTCCGTGATGTCCTCAGAATCGTGCCCCCAAGGTGCAGAATCCCGTCCACCTTCTCCAGCGTCAGCGGAATCGTGTTGTTGTCCAGCACTCCGCGCCAGCCCTCGATAAATCCAACAAACTCATCGCCGTATTGCCGAATCCCCTTGGTCACTACGGCCTCAATCACCGCGTTCAATCCGGGGCAGTCGCCTCCACCTGTCAAAATTCCAACGCGCATCGCTTATCTTCTCTCCTGGCTCTTTTGGGGTTGAATCTGGCTGGAACCATCCCTTGACTGTCCGACGGTTCGCCCATCCAAATCATAGTGCATCATCCCCGCAATCGCAGAATCCCACCTCCATGCCTGTAGACTTGAGGAACGATTTCAATTTCGTTCAGGAGCAAGAGATGTCTGATACCAAGATCACTGTTCGCCCCAATGGCCCGCTGCGCGTCGAAGGTGCCGTAAAACTCCTCGACGCTGATGGCAACGAGTGGAATGTCGCCGACAAACCGGCATTTTCCCTATGCCGCTGTGGCCACTCCGCAAACAAGCCCTTCTGCGACGGAGCCCACAACAAGTTCGGCTTCCAGGACGAAGCCAAGGCCCCGCGGCAGATCTAATCCACCCGGAACTCCGCCCGGATCACCCGCCCCTGCCCGGCGAATGCACTCCACGCTTGCGCTCCCGGCAGGGGCATTTTCCTTCCTGTGTGGTTGGGCATTCAGGCCGGCGGTCTCACCTTCTAGGTACCGCAAAGCTCAACCCCGCCTGCGCTGCAGCCTTCTTTGTAGCCACCAGGTTAACCTCACTGAGCGGAATCTCCACTTCCTTCCCGCGCGCGGCGCCATCCAGATCGATCAGCGTTTGCGCCGTGAGCGCGTAATTCCGCACCTCGCGCCGCGAACCGTCCTTCATCACGATCACCAGCACGGGCTCGCGCCCATGAACCTCATCTCGCGGTGCCGGCCGCTTCCCGGGCTGCGCTTCCCTCTCAGGGCGATACGGCGGCCGATTGCCCGAAGGCGCATCCGCAAGCGAACCCGCCTGCTCGGCCGCACCGTAGCCCGCCTGCTCCGATACGCCCATCATCGACCTGCCGGTCGAACTCACCGAACCAGCCGCTTCAACCGGTTCTGAGCTCACCGCCCCGTAATCCCCGTTCACCATATAGGGCAACGCATAACCCTCAGAAACTCCATACTCCGGCCGATACCGGTGCCGGCTATGGAAGCGCCCCCCTCGATCGACACCCTGCCCACCGTTCTGCTGAATCTGCGACGTGCCGGATCCTTGCTGCGGCTGCGCGTGAAACGGTGTAATCATACCCGGCGTCGGCGAAATCACCGGTCCCGGCGACACAACCGACATCCCAGGCGGAATCACCACCTGCCCTGGCATCGTCACCATCTGACCAGGACCTGTCACCATCTGCCCCGGCGTTGAAACCATTTGCCCCGGTGTCGAAACAAACTGATCGGCGACGGGCGCCCCGCTTTGGCCCGGATGCCCATTCGAGTTCTGCGCGTACACCCAGGGAGCCGCAATCGTAGCAGCCACCCAACCAACGCACACTATGATCATTCGTCTCCGCATGGCAACGCCGTCCTCTTTATCGGATGCCGCAACAACCCGGCCAGACTCCGAACCTTGCAGCCGCCCGCGCCCACTGCCGCACGCCGCACACCAAAATGACCTGCGCTTGCGCTGCAAAGACGCATCCCAGACCGATTTACCTACTCCCTGGCGAGGCGGCCAGTAGCTCTAATCCTGTCCCGGCGGCGCCCCTGCTGCCGCCGCCTGCAAACTCCGCTGCACCTTGCTGTGCCTCGTCGAATAGCTGAAGTAGATCACAAGTCCGATCACCAGCCACACAATCACCACTTCCCAGGTCAGCAATGGCAAATGAAACATCAGATAGAAGGCGCTCACCACGCCCAGAATCGGAACCAGTGGCACCAGCGGCGTCTTAAATGGGCGTTCCAATTCAGGCATCCGCACACGCATCACCCACACACCCGCAGACACAATCGCAAACGCCAGCAGAGTACCCATGTTCACCAACTCGCTCAGCTTGTCAATCGGCAGCAGTGCAGGCAAAAACGCCACAATCGTGCCGACCACCATATTTGAAATCCAGGGAGTCCGGAACTTCGGATGAATATCAGAAGCCCACTTCGGCAGCAGTCCGTCGCGACTCATCGAAAAGAACACCCGCGACTGTCCCAGTAGCATCACCAGCATCACCGTGCCCAAGCCAAAAATCGCGCCTAACTTCACGAGCAGGCCGCCCCACGCCACACCCGTGGCATCAATACCGACCGCCACCGGATCCGCCACATTCAACTTGTGATAATCCACCAGCGCCGTCAGCACCAGTGACACCGCAATGTAAAGCACCGTGCAGATCACAAGCGAGCCCAGAATGCCGATCGGCATGTCCCGCTGCGGATTCCGAGCCTCCTGCGCCGCCGTCGAAACAGCGTCAAATCCGATATATGCAAAGAAGACCGACGATGCGCCAGCCACGATGCCCTGCACACCAAAATGCCCGTGACCATCCGACGGCGGAATAAAAGGATGCCAGTTGATCTTCGGAAGGGAAGGATGCTCGAACAGGAACCAGATTCCCACCACCAGAAACACACCAATCACCAACAGCTTCACAAACACAATCGCCGAATTCAGATTCGCCGATTCCTTGATCCCGATCACCAGTACAGCCGTCACCCCCAGTATCGCCAGAAAGGCGATCACGTCGAAGATACCCTTCACCTGCGGCACCCCTGCGGTCGGCGTCCCTGGTGAAAGCGCCGCCGCCGCCATCCAATGCCCATGGATCAAGTACAGCGTGTTGCCCCATGTCGTCGTCCATCGCGCCAGCGCCGGCGAAGGCGTCAGCCCCACCTGCTCCAGAAAACTCATCACATAACCTGACCATCCCGAAGCTACGGTCGCCGCGCCAAATCCGTATTCCAGCACTAGGTCCCACCCAATAATCCACGCCACCAGCTCTCCCAGCGTCGCATATCCATAGGTATAGGCCGAGCCGGCAATCGGAATCACCGACGCAAACTCCGCGTAACACAAACCCGCAAACGCGCAAGTAATCCCCGCCACAATAAAGCTCAGCGCCACCGCCGGCCCCGCATACAGCGCCGCAGCCTGCCCGGTTAGCACAAAAATCCCCGCGCCGATAATCGCACCGATACCCAGAGTGATCAGGTTCACCGGCCCCAGAGACCGCTTCAGTGAGTGTTCGCCCTCTTCGACCGATTCATCCTTCAACGCCGAAAACGGCTTTACAGCAAAAAGCTTGGCCATTATGTGCCTGTCCTCCAAAGGTTCTTACGTTGTGGCTCCTCTGTTCGCCCTGCGAGACCACAAGGCATAAACGGGAACGCCCAGCAGCACAATCGCGATGCCGGGCCACGTGTACTGCGGCTTGTAGCGCAATAATACGATACAGATCCAGCCAGCCATCACGATGTAAAGCGCAGGGAGCACCGGATAGCCTAACGCTTTATACGGTCTTTGTGCATCTGGTCTTTTTCTCCGCAGCACAAAAAGACTCCCTATCGTCAGTATGTAGAAAATCAGTTCCGTGCAGATGATATAGTCCAGAAGCTGGCTGTAGCTCCCCGATACGCACAGCACGCACGTCCACACTCCCTGGATCACCAGCGCCACCACCGGCGTCTTATACCGGGGATGCAGTTTCCCCGCCGCCTTGAAGAACAGCCCGTCCCGGCTCATCGCGTAGTACACCCGCGGCCCTGCCAGCGTCAGCCCGTTCGCGCACCCAAAGGTCGAAATCAAAATCGCGCCCGCCATTAGGTACGCGCCCGCGTTCGAGAAAATCTGCTGCAGCGCCGCCGTCGCCACCCGATCGTCCGGAGCATACTGAATCCCTCGCGCCGCCAGCGTCGCCCCGTGCGGATCACCATGCAGCGGCAGCGCAAACAAATACACAAAATTCGCCAGAATATACAGCCCCAGTACAACGCCCGTCCCCAGCACCAGCGACAACGGCAGATTCCGCCGCGGATTCTTCACCTCCCCGGCCGTGTACGTCACGTTGTTCCACGCATCGGCTGAGAACAGCGAACCCGTCTGCACCACCGCCAGTATCGTCAGCAGGCCCACCATCGTCACCGGCCCGCCCACGCCCACCTGCACCGGATGCATCGTATGCCAGCCGGCCCCCGCCCAGAAGTTGCGAAAGCTGTGCCCAAAATTCGCCGCCATCGCCACCGCCTTGCGTCCAAACAGAAACCCCAGCACCACCAGCCCCAGCAGCGCCGCAGTCTTCGCCGTCGTAAATATGTTCTGGATCAGCGCCCCCAGCTTCAACCCGAACACATTCACTACTGTCAGCACAGCAATGATCACAAGCCCCGCCAGGTTCGCAGTGTTCACGCCAATGTCCATATTCCCCACCACCATCGGCCCCACATGCCACGCCGGGACATGCCCGATATGCCATAGCCAGTGCGTGCTCGATACCGAAGGAAAGAACACCCCCAGAAACTTCCCAAACGCCACCGCTACCGCCGCTATCGTCCCCGTCTGGATCACCAGGAACAGCGTCCACCCGAACAGAAACCCCGGCAGAGGACCAATCGCCTCCCGCAGGTACACATACTGGCCGCCCGCATCCGGCATCATCGCCGCCAGTTCGCCGTAGCTTAGCGCACCAATCGCCGTCATCACCGCCGTCACCAGCCACGCCGCTATCAGAAGCGCCGGCGAACCCACATCCCGGCTGATCTCTGCCGGCACCAGAAAAATCCCCGACCCGATCATCGATCCCACTACGATCGCCGTCGCACTGAACCACCCAAGGCTCGCCACCAGGTGCGGCGAACCCGGTCGCGTCCGCCCTGTCTCCCCCGCTGTCTCCGTCACCAGTATTCCCTCTAAGCCAGCATTCTCAACAACTCTGCCACTCTCTGCCCGGTTACCACCGGTTCCACCAACCGGCCAAACACCGCCGAAATCACCGCAATGCTGTCCGCGCCAGCCTCCATCACGGCCTGCGCATTCTCCCGGCTCAGGCCCCCAATGGCCACCAGCGGACGCCGCGTCAGCCTCCGCGCCCAACGAACTCCCTCCAGTCCCACCACCGGGTCTGGATTTTCCTTGCTGCCCGTCGCAAAAACAGGACCTATCGCAATGTAGTCCACCGGAGACTTGTCCGCCACCATCAACTGCTCAGGATTATGAGTCGATATCCCCAGCACCCTGCCAGGTCCAAGAATCCGCCGCGCTTCCGCCGGATCCATATCCCCCTGCCCAACGTGCGCGCCGTCGAACCCCGTCGGCTCCACCAGGTGCACCCGGTCATTCAGAATCAACGTGGGGTCCGGCCCAGCCCCGTCACGAATCCAGCGCGCATCCTCAAGAACCTGCTCGTCGCTTCCAGCCTTGTTCCGATACTGCAGAATCGTGACCCCGCCATCCACCGCCCCCCGCGTCAGACGCAGCAGCTCGCCCCGCCGCGTCTCCGGGTCCCTGGACAATATGCCGGCATCTAGAATGGGATACAAAGTGGGGAAGCTTTTCCGTGTACTCACCCCACGAGTGTATGCGCAATCTCCCCACTAGGAAACCGCGCTCTGCCCCTTCCGGGCGGTTCCCGCTCGTTCCCCATCAGAAAATCCGCTCATTGCCGCGTCTGCTTACCCCGCCTCGCCCGGCTGTCCTAGTTGAACGGCTCGCTCGGCGCCGGACCAGAATGGATCGCGTGCGCGCAGCAATCGTGGCACGCCTCCAGGACCGCCCGCTCGCGTTCACTCATATAACAGCCCAACGGCTCGTGGCACTTCGGGCAAAGAAGCAGGGTAGTTGTCTTTACTAGGAATAGCGCGGTTCGCTCGACGGGAACCGCGTGCGTGGTATGGACCGCGTACCGCATGGTATCGCTCCTCTCCTCTGGAGATTTGCGTCTGAGGCCCTGACGATTGGGTTCGCCTCTATTCGGGGGGGCTGGTCAGAATGATCCGTTTTAGGTCTGGGTGGCGAACAGACCTCCATCGGGGGCTACTCACCTCAGATGATCAGACCGGCCCTCACGGTTGGTCCCCACAGTCTCAAATTCTTCTAACTTTCTCTGAAGAATCTAACCGTCCTGCCGATAAAGAAAATACCAACTGGAGCTCCTGATGGCCAAATCCTCTCCGCCGGTACCCCAGATCCTGATCGCGTCCGTTGACCCGGCAACCTGCCGGCAGACTGTCGCCCTGCTCGATGACTGGCACTATCCCCATCTCCTGGTTGAAGATGGCGTCTCGGCGCTGCGATTCCTCACTCAGGCGGAACCGCCCGGCATCGCCCTGATTGACAACGATCTCAAATCGCTCTCCGGCCTCCAGGTCATCCACTCCCTCCGCCAGCGCTACGAACAAACCCAGACCTGGCTCATGCTCATCGACGGCGCAGCTACACCCTCCGCCGTCCAGATGGCCAACGACGCAGGAGCAGACGACTTCCTCCTCAAACCCCTCGTCGAATCTGACCTCCGCATCCGACTCCGCGTCGCCGAACGCGTCCTCGCCCTCACCCACCGCGTCCGCACAGAACGCCAAGCCGCACGCTTCCACGCCTGCCACGACGCCCTTACTGGCCTGCTCTCCCGCGAAACCGCCCTCAAACAATTCTTCAGCGAAACCGACCGCGCCCGCCGCATGAATACCCCCCTCACCTACCTCCTCATCGATATCGACTCCTTTTCTCTCATCAACTTGAACTACGGATACTCCGCCGGCGATCAACTCCTGTCCGAAATCGGACACCGCCTCCGCCGACATCTCCGCGCCTATGACTTCGCAGGCCGCTATGGCGAAGACGAGTTCCTCATCGGACTGCCCGGTTGCTCCCTGGACAACCATATCCCCATGTCCGAGCGCGTCCGAAAATCCGTCCTCGACCGCCCCTTCGACATCGGCAAAGACCGCATCCGCGTCTCCGCCAGCATGGGCGTCGCTCAAAGCCTCGGACGCTCACCCCTCGTCGTCATCCGAGAGGTCGAAAATACCCTCGCTCGCGCCAAAATGGAAGGCCGAAACTGCATCCGCGACTCTGTCCGAACCGCCGAACCAGACTTGAAACTCCCACACGCCGACCCCGTCCTCCAGCGAATCTCCGACTTCAATCCGGGCAAGCCAAACTAAGCCCCTTCGCCCGCCCCCCGGCTTTGATCCCATCCCGAGGGGCGGGCTCTTTTACCGCCCCTCGCCCGCATCCGCATATGGATCCTTACTCCGCATCGCCGCCTCGTACGGCTTCTCCAACTGCTCCGGCACCGGCTTGTTCCCCATCGCCTGCTTCCACAAAATCACGTTCAGAATCGCAGGATTCGCCTTGTCCTCATGCTTGAAATCCATCTTCATCGATGCCTGTGCGCCATAAGAATGAATCGTGTTCGCCTGATAGATCAGGCCATCCTTCTCATTGCGGTAATCCGCGTTGTACGGCGGCTGATTGCCCTTGCCCTCAAATTCCTTCTCCATCACCGGCGCAAAAGCATCGTTGTTGTTCATCGGAGGAATCCCCATCAAATCTTCCGCCGTGTGCAGCATGCTCGCCGTCGTGTAGAAGCTGTTATCCACCATCGGCTTGGCCGGGTGCGGCGAGTACTTGCTGATCACAAACGCAATCGACCGATGCGCGTCCACGTGATCCGCCCCATTCTGCGCGTCATCCTCCAGAATCAAAATCGCCGTGTTGTTCCAGTACGGGCTGTGCGAAACCGCATCCACCACGCGCCCCACTGCCAGATCATTGTCCGCCACCGAGGCCTCAGGCGTCGGCATCCCCGGCCGGGTTCCCGCCGTATGGTCGTTCGGCAAACGAAGCTGCACAAAATCCGCCATCGGATCCGGCTTGCCCGCCTTCACCGCCGCTACCCACTTGTTGAAGTGCCGCAGAAACTCATTCACCCGAAGCTGATCAGGAAAACTCAGGTTGAAATCCGGATAATTCGGATCAAAATGCCCCACCAGTTGCGGCATCGTCGCCGTGTTCTTGTACAGCAGCGGAATCTTCCACGGATATTTGCTGATCCCCCCGCCATACATCGCCGGAATCCTTTGGCCCTTCAGAATATAGGGCCGCTTGCAATAGTGCATCGCCTCCGGCGTGCCATACCGCGGATTCATCCTCGGAGCCTGCCCCGCCTTCGCATTGCAGAAGGTCGAATGGATATACTCCGCAAAGTGGTAGAGCGTCTTGTGGTGCGCCGCCAGATCGCCCCAGATATACCCGCTCTCCGGCGTGTCAATGTTCGAAATGCCTTCCTTCAGCGGAATCCGGTTCTCCACCACCCCTTCAAAGTCGTAGAGGCGCTCATCGCTTCGATATCCTTGCTGCCAGTTGAACTCCGTGTAGTCTGAGGTAATCGCCGCATTTGACCACACATGCCCGTCGCCGGAAACCTCGCCGGAAACAAAAAAGTTGTCCAGCACCCCAAATTGCAGCGCCAGCCGATGCTCGTTCGGCGTTATCTTCCACCCATACATCGTCAGCGCGGGATCGCCGTTCCCCACTCCCAGGTCGCCCAGGATCTGATCGTACGTCCGGTTCTCCTTGATGATGTAAATCACGTGCTTGATCGGATGTCCGCCCACCGCAAACACGATGTGCTTCTGCTCGGCATCCATCATGTTGTTCCTGATCGTCTCGCGCGAGTACTCCGCCAGATTGCCATGGATCTCCTTCAGACTCAGCGTCGCCAGCGACCCATGCAGAAGCGTTGGGATATAGGTATCCGGGCTGTAGAAGTTCACCTTGCGATGAAACGGCGATGGATCTTTCGGCAACGCCTGCGCCATGTCATTCGGTCCGGTTCCCTTGCCCTTGCCCGTCGCGATGTACACATCACCGCCATCCACCGCCACCGCCGTCGTCAACCACTCCGTGGGTATAAATCCCGCCACTGGATGCTCCGCAAACGGATGAATCACCGCGACATTATCGCCACCCATATCGGCCACATAAATCGTCCTCCCATTCGGCGAAACAGCTACGCAATCGGGAATCGCTCCAAAATAATCCTGGCCCGGCAGACGCGTGCTGAAGTACCGCTCCACGCCCATCCCGTTGCCATGCAGACCCACCTGCGCAACCTCATCGCGATTTGCCAGCGCCACGTACAGCCTCTGCCCATCCGGACTGAGCGCCAGCGAAACCGGGTGCGAACTCGTCCCTGTATCCACCTTCGGCGCCAAAAGCGCCAGCTTGCCCAGCACTTTGCCGGTGGTCAAATCCAGTTCCACCACCTCTGACGCATTCCACAACCCCACCCATCCGCGCCGCCCGTCCCGGCTCACCACCACTGAGATGGGATACGTCGAAGGCACAAAGCTGTGATCCGCCAAATCAAACCGGTGCAGAATCTTCCCACTCGCTGCGTCGATCAGCAGCGCATCGTCTGAGAATTCATCCGCCACCAGCAGCTCATCGCCATGGCTCGTCTTCACCAGCGCCAGCCCCGTCGGCGCCGGAATCGCCATTCCCTTCGGCACCGGCCAGCCAACCCGGTTCTGCGTCCGCCCATCGGCCAGCTTCTGCAGCGGAATATAAATCTCCCGCTCCGGCGTCAGCTTTCCGCCGTCCACCCGGTACACCAGGATCCCGTTCCCCGTATGCGACGCGTCATGCCGCTCCGGTGCGCTCAGAGAATCCGCGCTCACGTAGAGTTCCTTGCCGTTCGACGAAAATGCAATCCCGTTATAAAGCGTCTGCGCCGCCGACACCACGAACCGCGGGTCCGGATTGTCCGTAATCTTGCCCGTCTTCGTGTCCAGAAGCGCAATCGACTGCTCGTAATTCGACTGCACCGTCCCAAACCCGGCATTCACCACCGCCAGATAACGATGATTCGGCGACCACGCAATCCCCATCGGCAGCGAATTGATCCGCTGCGGCGATCCAGGCACATTGCCATAGAGCGCCTTGCTCGTGGGCAAGTGGATCGGATACTGTTCGCCCGTTGCAGTCGTTGGAGACGTAGCCGCCTCGCCCAACAAAGGCGCTTGCATCATGAGCAATACCAGCGGAAGTACCGCCATCCATCGCGTTGTCATGGCTTGATCATCTCCCCCAACCGTTAACCCAAGATAAAACACCTTCCGCAACTCACTCGCAACCAAAGCCGTTTTGCGGCATCTTCAAATAAGACAGTTCATCAGACAATCCGGACTTCGGGAACAGGAGCAATCATGCGCCAAATCAATCTCAAACTCGAAAACATGCACTGTGACGCTTGCGTCCGCCGCGTCACCATGACCCTTGAAAAGACCGGAACCAAAGTCGAACAGGTCACCGTCGGCTCCGCCCGCATCCAGGCACCCGAAAACATTGACAATCCAGCCATCCTTGAAGCCCTCGGCAAAGCCGGCTATCCGGCCACGGTCGAAGGCTCAAACGCCTGATGACCCAAGCAACCGAATCCGACGCCGGCAACCAGTCACTCCAACACACAAGTCTCCGTGTCGAAGGAATGACCTGCGCCTCCTGCCAGGTGCACGTCGAGCACGCCCTTCGTGACGTTCCCGGCGTCGCCAAGGCCAGCGTCAACCTTATGACTCACTCCGCCGAGGTCACCTGGGACCCCCACACCGCGACCATCGAACAGCTTCTCCAATCCGTCTCCGACGCCGGCTACGAAGCCAAGCCCAAAGACGACAACGCCCCCGCCGATACCCAGGACCGCGGCGAAGAAAAATCCCTCCGCGCCCGCGCCGTCTTCACCCTCGTCGCCGGAGCTATCGTCATGGCCGTGCAGATGGGCCTCAGCCCGCAACTCCAGGGCGCATCTCTCTTCGGCCTCCACATCGCCCTGCTCATCGTCACCCTCGCCGGAATGATCTTCGGCGGCAGCGCCATCTACGCCGCCGCCTGGCGCGCCGCCCGCCATCGCGGCACCAATATGAACACCCTCGTCGCCCTCGGCACCGGCGCGGCATTTCTCTCATCGGTCGTTGCCACCTTCGCGCCCGGCTTCTTCCTGCGCCACGGCATGTCCGCCGATGTCTACTACGACGCCGTCCTGCTCATCCTCGGCTTCCTGCTCGCCGGCCGCTGGCTCGATGCCCGCGCCAAACGCCAGACCCTCAACGCGCTCCACGAGCTCATGAAGCTCCAGCCCGAAACTGCACACGTCCTCCGCAACGGCCAGCAAGTCGAAATCCCCGCAGCCCAGGTCGTCAGCGGGGACATCGTCGTCGTTCGCCCCGGCGAACGCATCCCCGTCGACGGCCAGGTCGTCGAGGGCCGCACTTCCATCGACGAATCCATCATCACCGGCGAAAGCCGCCCCGTCGTCCGCGCAGAAGGCGACCCCGTCATCGGCGGCTCGCTCAACTACGACGGCGCGCTTCGCTTCCGCGCCACCGCCGTCGGCGAGCAAAGCGTCCTCGCTCAAATGCTGCGCCTCATGGAGCAGGCCCAGTCATCCAAAGCCCCAATGCAGCAAATTGCCGACCGCGTCAGCGCCATCTTCGTGCCCGCCGTCCTCGGCATCGCCCTCCTCTGCTTCCTCATCTGGGCCTTCGCCGCCAACGACGCCGGCAAGGCTCTCGCTATCGCCATCGCCGTGCTCGTCATCGCCTGCCCATGCGCCATGGGACTCGCCGTACCCGCCGCGCAAACCGTCGCCGTCGGCCGCGGCGCCAAACTCGGCATCCTCTTCAAGGGTGGCGAAAGCGTCGAGCGCCTCGCCCGCATCGACACCCTCCTCCTCGACAAAACCGGAACCATCACCGAGGGCAAGCCCACCGTCACCGCACTCTTCCCCGCTCCCGGCGTAACCGAAAACCAGCTCCTCTCCGTCGCCGCTGCCGTCGAGCAGCCCTCGGAACATCCTTTGGCTCGCGGCATTCTCGCCGAAGCAAAAAAACGCGGCATCGCGCCCTCACCGGTTGCTGAATTTCAGGCCCTCCCCGGCACCGGTATCCGCGCGCGCCTCAATGGCGACTGGGCTGAGGTGCGCACCGCCAGCGATGCAGTAGCCGCGCAAGGCACCCGCGTCGAAGTCCGCACCGCCGATCGGCTCCTCGGCACCATCGAACTCCGCGATACCCTACGCCCCGGCGCAAAAGAGGCCGTCGACCGCCTCCACACCCTCGGCATCCGCCTCGAAATGGTCACCGGCGACGCCCAGGCGCCCGCTGAAGCCATCGCAAGAGAGGCCGGCATCGAATCCGTCATCGCCCAATGCCGTCCCGAGCACAAACTCGACCTCGTCCGCCAGCGTCAGGCCTCCGGTCGTAACACCGGCATGGTCGGCGACGGCATCAACGACGCAGCCGCCCTCGCCCAGGCCAACGCCGGTCTCGCCATGGGCACAGGCACTGACCTAGCCCGGGAAGCCGGCGACGTCATCCTCCTCGGCGGCCAGCCCGGCCAGATTGCAGACGCCATCCTGCTCTCCCGCGCCACCCTCCGCGTCATGAAGCAGAATCTCCTCTGGGCCTTTCTCTACAACGTCCTCGGCATTCCCCTTGCCGCCGGCGCCCTCTACCCCGCCTTCCATATTCTTCTCAACCCCGCCGTCGCCGCCGCAGCGATGGCCCTCAGCTCCCTCAGCGTCCTCGGCAACAGTCTCCGTATCCAGCAGTTCCGGCCCCAACGCAAGCCACGATACACTCAAACATAGACTCACAAGTGGCCGGTTCCCTGTGCGCATCCTCACCCGATACATCCTGCGCGAAGTCCTCTCTCACGCCCTCATCGGCGGGCTGCTCTTCACCTTTGTCCTTTTCATGCCGAACCTCGGCCAGCTCCTCGAACTGGCCATCCGCAACAGCTCTTCCCTCGGTATGGTCGCCAGAATGTTCCTCCTCATGCTGCCGAACATCTTTGTCGCCGTCATCCCCATGTCCGTGCTCGTCGGTATCCTGCTCGGACTCAGCCGCCTCGCCGCCGACAGTGAAGTCACCGCCATGCGCGCCTCCGGCATCGGCGTCTGGAAATTCGTCTCCATCGTCAGCCTCATCGCCGTCTCCGCCTGGTCCATCGGCCTCGTCATCTCCCTTTTCATCGCGCCCTGGTCCTCCCGCGCCATGATCCACATGGAAGACTCGCTCGCCAATTCCCAGGCTTCCTACGAAGTCCAACCCCGCGTATTCTACGAGAACTTCAAAAACTACGTCCTCTACGTTGAGAACGTAAGAGCCGGACGAGGCGCCGCCCATTGGGACCAGGTCTTCATCGCTGATCTCTCCCACCCCAATACCCCCACCATCACAACCGCTCAAAACGCCACCGTCGTCAGCAGCCGAAGTCAGGGCATCCTCATGCGCCTCCACAACGGCACCGAACATCAGATCTCCGCCAACCATCCAGGC
Source organism: uncultured Acidobacterium sp. (assembly GCA_964636535.1). GTDB lineage: Bacteria > Acidobacteriota > Terriglobia > Terriglobales > Acidobacteriaceae > Acidobacterium. The sequence continues at coordinate 16,040 of CAZWSD010000022.1, forward strand.
AATTACAACCTCTCCACCTTCACCAACATGGACGTCCCCCTCCACATCGGCTCCCAGCAGGACATCCACTTTCACCGCACTGACAAGCCCATCCTCGCCATGACCAACACCGAGCTGCTGCGCAAGGCCGGCGGGAAAAACGGCAAACGATTCTGGATCGAATTCCAGCAGCGCCTCGCCTTCCCCACAGCCTGCCTCGTCCTCATGCTCATCGGCGTCCCACTCGGCATGGCCTCGCGCCGCGGAGGCAAAAGCGGCGGCTTCGTCCTCACCATCGCTCTCGTCTTCATCTATTACTTCCTCTCCTCTACCGGTACCGCTCTCGCCCGGCAGAATAAAATCCCCCCACTGCCCGGCGTCTGGGCCGCCAACCTCATCTTCGCCCTATCCGGCATCTTCCTGCTCCGCCAGATGTCCACCGGCGGCGCGGCCCTCAACACCATTGCCTCAACCGGAACATGGTTCCGATTCCGCCGATCACCTAAATCTCATCAGGGCCACCCCGCCGAGTCCGGCGAATCGCGCCGAACCATCCGCGGTCACTTCCCCCTCATCCTCGACGAATACGTCATCCGCGAATTCATCAAGATCTTCCTGCTCGTCCTCGTCAGCTTCCTCGTGCTGATGCTCTTCTTCACCTTCTTTGAACTCATCGGCGACATCATCCGCCATCACGCATCCCTCACCCTCGTCGGCGAATACCTCCTCAACCTCTCTCCCAGCATGATCTACATGATCACGCCTCTCGCCGTGCTCATCGCCGTCCTCGTCGTATTCGGCCTCATGAACCGCTCCAGCGAAGTCACCGCCATGAAGGCCACCGGCATCAGCCTCTACCGCATCGTGCTGCCCATCTTCGTCATCGCTTCCCTGCTCGCTATCGGCCTCTTCGTCTTTAACCAGTACTACGTCCCTCAGTCCAACCGCCGCCAGCAGGCCCTCCGCAACATCATCCAGGGCAAACCCGCCCAAACCTATGCCCGCCCCGGCGAAACCTGGATCTTCGGCAAACGCGCCCCCGACGAGCCGCGCACCATCTTCTACTACCAGTACTTCGACCCCGACTCCAACACCTTCCTCAACCTCTCCGTCTTCGAGTTCGACCCCTCCACCTTCAGCCTGGTCAAGCGCACCTACGCCCAGACCGCTTCCTGGGATCAGAAAGACCACCGCTGGATCTTCCAGGATGGCTGGACCCGCACCTTCCACGGAGACCAAACCACCAGCTATCAGACCTTCGAAGTCACCACCCTCCCGGAAATGGTCGAAACCCCCCATTACTTCGAAAAGGACATTCGCCCATCCTCGGAAATGAGCTTCACCCAGCTCCGCCGCTACATCGCCGACCTCAGCCAGAGCGGCTTTGATACTGTCCGCCTCCGCGTCGAGCTCAATCGCAAACTTGCATATCCCCTCATTACACTGGTCATGGCCGTCCTCGCCGTGCCCTTCGCCCTGTCCATGGGCAAGCGAGGCTCGCTCGCCGGCATCGGCGCCGCCATTGGCGTGGCCATCGCCTACTGGGTCATCTCCGGCATGTTCCAGGCCATGGGAGACGTCAACATGCTCCCCGCAATCCTCGCCGCCTGGTCACCCGATATCCTCTTCGCGCTCGCCGGAGGCTACCTGCTCCTGCGTACCTCCACATAACCCCATCACTCATTCATGTTTAGAAAGCTCAAACCGCTCCTCCCCTACCTGAAACGCTACCGCCGCAAGTTCCTCTACGGCGGCATCAGCGTCGTGTTCAGCAACATCATCTGGATTTTCTTCCCCCAGGTCCTTCGCCTCGCCATCAACGGACTCACCGCCGGCCTGACACAACACAAAATCCTCTTCTACGCCGCCCTCCTCCTCGCTGTCGCCGCGGCTCGCGGCGTCTTCCTCTTCCTCACCCGTCAGATCATGATCGTCATCTCCCGCGAAATCGAATTCGATCTCCGCAACGACATGTTCCTCCAGCTCGAAAAACAGCCCGCCGAATACTTCCAGCGAAACCGCACCGGCGACATCATGGCCCGCATGACCAACGACCTCTCCGCCGTTCGCATGCTCCTCGGCCCGGCCATCATGTACAGCGCCAACACCCTGGTCTTCTCCATCGGCGCCCTCTACTTCCTGTTGCGCATCAGCCCTGCACTCACCCTCCTGGCGCTCGCTCCCATGCCCCTGGCCAGCATCCTGGTCCAGGCACTCGGCCGCAAAATTCACGAGCGATTCGAACGCATCCAGGCCATGTTCTCTGACATCTCCGCCCAGGCACAGGAAAACTTCTCCGGAGCACGCCTCATCCGCGCCTTCGCCCAGGAAGAAGCCCAGATCCGGGCCTTCGAAACCTCCAACCAGGAATACATCCGCCGCAGCTTGCGCCTCGTGCAACTTATGGGCATGCTATGGCCCACGCTCCGCTTCATCCTCGGAATTTCCATCGCCATCGCCCTCTGGGTCGGCGGCCATCTGGTCCTTCAGCACACTATCAGCGTCGGTGCCTTCGTCGCCTTCACCATGTATCTGCTCATGCTCACCTGGCCCATCATCGCCCTCGGCTGGGTCGTCAATCTCGTCCAGCGCGGCACTGCTTCGGTCGTTCGCATTCACGAACTGCTCACCGCCCAACCCTCCATCGACGAATCCCTCGCCAGCCCCGCGCTCGCACACACCGCCATCCGCGGCCAAATCGAATTCCAGGGCCTCAACTTCGCCTACGAAAACAGCCCTAACGTCCTCGAGGACATCCACCTCACCATCCCCGCCGGATCGAGCCTCGCCATCTTCGGCCCCACCGGCTCCGGCAAAACCACCCTCGTCCATCTCATCCCGCGCCAC
>CAZWSD010000023.1:0-3775 GCA_964636535.1 uncultured Acidobacterium sp.
GTTGGATCCTGCGCTCCACTTGGCGCAACAGCAGCGCCCCACCGTCGCTCGATACTCGCCCGCCAGTAAACCCGGCTTCCACACAGCGCGAAAAATGTGATGCAAACGAGAACGTCTCTTGATTACACTCTGTCATCAAAGGCCGCCTTCTTTTGTGGCATTTCACTCCGTCTAGACAACGCAGTTATGCCATAAAAACAGCGGCCTTTGCCTTCTTTTTTCTCATCCCGCCTCTACTGCATCCCCGACTCCCGTGAGAAATGGCGGCTAGGCATCATGGACGGAGGCTTGCATCAATAGCATCAATAATTTATCGAAGAAAACGGGAACCGTCTCAAACCCATTTCATGGCTCCTGGTCCGGTCAGAGCCCGCGGCCGGAGAGCTAAAAATGCCCAGAATCACGGACATCAGGACAGCGAAGCCCGTCCCCGCCCGTTCATTGAGATCATAGCGATCATTGCGGTGAACGGATTTTGCCACTCAAACGAGCGCACCTGTTTCAGCCAGCCACAGAAAATAAGAGACTTGCAAACCATATCATCTGCAAGCCTCCCTATGTGAACTACTTACAGGGGATTCATCGGGCGGTGGTAACCCGTTACTGCTGCGGCTTCGGCTTCATCCGCACAAACCTCGGGGCCAGCTGCGCCCACTGCGCGAGCAGCCATCGCGCCCGCGTGCTGCCGGTCTTCTCCGCATGCAGTTCCACCAGATCGCGAATACCCTGTCGCGCTTCTGCGTCCAGAGACTCATAAGGTTCCGGCTGGAGGAAGGATTCGTGATAGCGCTCCGAGCCGAGAAACGCCCCATCTTCATCGAAGACCCACGCCAGGCCGCCCGTCATCCCCGCGCCAAAGTTCGACCCGGTCGAACCCAGCACCGCCACCAGGCCGCCCGTCATGTATTCGCACCCGTGCTCGCCTACGCCTTCGACTACCGCCAGCGCGCCAGAATTTCTTACCCCGAAGCGCTCGCCCGCCCGGCCTGCCGCAAACATCCTGCCACCCGTAGCGCCGTACAGCGCCACGTTGCCAAGAATCACGTGCAGCTCGCTCTGCCGTGCCGCCCGGCCTTCGCCGCGCAGCACCAATTCCCCGCCGGAGAGGCCCTTGCCTACAAAATCGTTGGCCAGTCCGTCCAGCGTCAACTGCATCGGCGCCACCGCGAAGGCACCAAACGACTGCCCGGCAATCCCCTTCAGGTGGAACTTCAAGGCGGCATCAGAAGCCACACCTGCTGTCTTGAGTACCGCAATTTCCCCGGCCAGCCGCGCGCCCAGCGTACGGTCCTCATTCGTTACCGCCCCGGTGAATTCGTAAGAATCACCGGCACGATATGCTGAAAGCGCGGGCTCCAGCCACGCGTCGTCCATCGCCGAGTGCTCTTCCGGCCGCTGGTTTGCCTTACCCTGCCAGTGCAGCTTGCCTTCCACCGGAGCCGCGAGCATCCGCTTCAGGTCGAGGCAGCCGTCGAACCGCACCTGTTCGAGCAGGTCGGTTCGGCCAATCGCCGCATCCAGAGACGCCAGCCCCAAACCGGCCAACACTTCGCGTACCTCGCGCGCCAGTTCCTCAAACATCGTCACAATCGCTTCGGGTTTGCCGCGGAACTTCGCCCGCAGCTCAGGCTTCTGGGTCGCAATCCCCGTCGGGCAGGTGTTCAGGTGGCACTGCCGGGCCATGTCGCAGCCGAGCGCGACCAGAACCGCCGTCCCAAACGCAAACTCATCGGCCCCGAGGAGCGCGCCCGTCACCACGTCACGGGCCGTCCGCAGCCCGCCATCCACGCGCACCCGCACCCGGCCCCGCAGCCCGGAGTTGAGCAGAACCTGCTGCGTCTCGGCCAATCCTAGCTCCCACGGATCGCCAGCATGCTTAATACTGGACAGCGGCGAGGCCCCCGTGCCGCCTGAATGTCCGGCGATCACGATGTAGTCGGCATAGGCCTTGGCCACACCCGCGGCCACCGTCCCCACACCGACTTCCGAAACCAGTTTCACGCCGATCGCAGCTTTCGGATTCACCCTGCGCAGGTCGAAGATCAACTGGGCCAGGTCTTCAATCGAATAAATGTCATGATGCGGGGGCGGACTGATCAGCTGCACGCCCGGCTGGGCATGCCGCAGCCGCGCAATCAGATCTGTTACCTTGTGACTTGGCAACTGGCCACCCTCGCCCGGCTTCGCGCCCTGAGCGATCTTAATCTCGAGTTCCTCGGCATGAGCCAGGTACTCCGCGGTCACTCCAAAACGCGCCGAAGCCACCTGCTTGATCCGATTGTTCAAAAGCCGCGCCGGTTTCATCGCCCCCAGCAAGGGCAACTCAGCCTCAGGTTGGTAGACAACTGGATCTTCGCCACCTTCTCCCGTATTCGAGCGCGCACCCAGCAGGTTCATCGCCGCCGTAATCGTCTGGTGAGCCTCAGGGCTCAGCGAGCCCAGCGACATAGCGCTGGCAATGAACCGATGAGTAATCGCAGTCACCGGCTCAACCTGATCGACCGGAATCGGAGACGCCGCGGGCCGCAACTCCAGCAAATCCCGCAACACTCCGGAATTCGGCTCGGCCGCCTGCGTCCGGAAGGCGGTCCATGCCGCCGCGGGATCGGCAACCGCGGTCGCCGCCTTCGCAGTGCCCGTCACCGTCTGCAGCAGTCGCACCGTTTGCGGCTGCCATGAATGCGGCTCAGCCGTATCTGACTTCCGGAAACGAATCCAGCCGTAATCCGGTAACTCAGGCTTCGCGCCTTCACTGGAAACTTCCTCGATCCCTTGAAATCCTCTGGTCCACTGCGTCTTCAGCATCTTTTCCAGATGCTCAAACCCTACCCCGCCAATCGGCGCGGGCGTCCCGGCAAAGCAGCGCTCCACCACATCCTGACTCAGTCCCAGACAATCGAACAGATGCGCGCCGCGGTAGCTGTCCACCACGGAAATACCCATCTTCGACATGATCTTGGCCAGCCCCACATCGAAGGCATGCAGCATATTCTCCTCGCCCTTCGCCGGGTCCAGAAGTCTCGCTGTTTCGAGCGCCAGCCATGGGCAAACAGCCCCCGCGCCCATTCCAAGCAGCACCGCCGCGTGGTGCAGATCGCGGCAATCCCCGGCTTCCACGGCCAATCCCACACGGGTGCGGAGGCCAGCGCGAATCAGCGAGTGGTGCACGGCGCCAACTGCCATCGCCATCGGCAACGGGATCGATAGTTCACCGCAGTTCCGGTCCGTCAGCAGAAGAATCGCGGCACCGCCCCGAACCAGATCAGCGGCCTTGGTACACAGGTCGTCGATCGCCGTTACCAGGTTCCCATCCGGGTGGAAAACGCAGTCGAGAACCGCGAGCGGCAGTTCCTCCGCGAGCGAGTGACGATGCTCACGCAACGCGCTCATTTGCGCCGATGAGAGGACAGGTGACACAAGTGATAGCCCCGGCAGCGGCGTCGTCTTGTCCAGAATATGGGGCCAGGGTCCGAGACGGGTATGGAGGCGAATCACGCATGACTCACGCAAAGAATCAATCGGAGGATTTGTCACCTGTGCAAACCGTTGCCGGAAGAACGCATAGACCGGTCGCGGTGCGCGTGCCAGGGGCGTCAATGGAGTGTCATCCCCCATCGACCACACCGCATCCTTCGCATCCATTGCCATTGGCTTGAGCACCATCTGGACATCTTCGCGCGTATAACCGAAGCCCATCTGTAAACGCGTCACTTGCGCTTCATCAGGCGCAGGCAATGGCGTCGCATCATCCAGCGTGGCGTTCTCAATCAGCTCC
>CAZWSD010000023.1:3785-17483 GCA_964636535.1 uncultured Acidobacterium sp.
TCGTAAAGCGGAGCCATGCTGTCAAATAGCGCTTGAGCCTGATCATCTTCATAGAACTTATGTCGAACCATGTCTGCCAGCAGCATCTGGCCGGGTCCAAGACGCCCACTGTGAACGATGTGCTCCGGGTCCAGGTCAACCAGACCAGCCTCTGAGCCCACAATCACAAGATCGTTATCCGTGAGGAAGAAACGGCAGGGGCGCAATCCGTTACGGTCCAACGCTGCCCCCACAAGGTGACCATCGGTGAACACCACGGCGGCCGGACCGTCCCAAGGTTCAACGCAATCCCCGTTGTAGACCAGAAATGCCGAGTCTCTTGGTGTGACAGCCGGCGGCAGCAGCATGCGGACTGCCTCCGCGACGGTGCGGCCATTCCGGGCAAGCAACTCGATTGCCTCATCCAGGCTGGTTGAATCCGAACCACTTGGCGTGAAAATTGGCTCCAGTTCCTGCGGTAACGTGGCCCTGCGGGCATCCATCCGCGCCCGATTACCCCAGATCGTGTTGATCTCGCCGTTATGGCCAATCATTCTGAAAGGCTGGGCTCGATCCCAGGATGGCGCTACATTCGTGGCAAATCGCTGATGAAAAACTGCAAATGGCGTCTTGAAGCGCGGGTTTGCCAGATCGGGGAAAAATGAAGGCAGAAGGCGACCCGCGCACATTGCCTTGTAAACAATCGTCGAAAACCCGAGTGAGCAAACATATCCAGGCGCCCCGCTCCGCTCAAACTGCTTGCGTGCAAGATAGGCCCGGCGGTCAAGCTCCTCCTTGGGCGTCGATGCATAACGGGGTGCAATCAGGATCTGCCGGATCACGGGCATGGTCGAAAGGGCGATCTCTCCAAGCACCTCGGGGCGGATCGGCACATCACGCCAGCCAAGCACTTCGAGCTGTTGGTCAGCAATAGCCCGCACCAGTTCAGCCTCGGCAGCAGCCGATTCCCGCGGCAGAAAGACCATACCTACGCCCAAGTTCATTAGCGGCGCCAACGCAATGCCTGTTTCATCCAGCAGAAAGTCAACCGGTATGCCGGTCGTAATTCCGATGCCATCACTGGAAAGGCCGTCGGCGGCCACGGCGCCGCGATGCGCCAGACGTGAAAGCGCAGTCAAGGCCATCGCCAGGACCCTATGTGATGGCGTATTTCTGAGCGAGGCAATAAAACCGACGCCGCAGGATTCGTGGTCGAAACCGGCGTCTACAAGAGAATCAATCGCTCTGCCGGGCAACGTGGCCGGCAGGGGTTCGCTGCGGTATCCCATAATTCATCATAGCGGCGTTCGCTGGCAAGGCGAAGCCTTCTTTCGTGGAAATTTTCCGTACCGAGTCTGCCGCAAGACAACTCGGCCGCGAGAGCGATTCCCGCTGATAGGCTTGACAAAGTGCTTATGCATATTTATACATGAACATGTATTTTTATGCATCAGAAGGGCGCGGCTTTTTCCAGGCCGCAATTTCTTTGCTTGAGTAAGCACGAAAGACACGCAGCAATTCGGGAACTCATCGCGCAAAGGCCCATCGGCAGCCAGGATGAGTTGCGGCGAAAACTGATCCGCCGCGGCTTTGATGTGACCCAGGCCACACTTTCGCGAGACATTCATGAATTGCGAATTAATAAGGGGCCAAACGGTTATGCCCTGCCGAACGGGAACGGTCGTCATGAAGACGCCGAAGAGTTGCCTGAAGTAGAGGAGATACTGCGCAGCTTTGGCCTGAAGGTCAGGCAGGCCCAGAACCAGTTGGTTCTGTTTACAACTGCGGGAAGCGCGCAGCCGGTTGCACTTGCAATCGACCACGAAGACTGGCCGGAAGTGGTGGGCACGCTGGCCGGAGACGACACGATTCTGATCATTTGCCCAGATCAACGACGCGCCTGGATATTGGCGGAGCGACTTGAAACAATCATCGGCTGAACATAAGTGGAAAAGCTGCTAAAAGGATCGGCCTTGTCAAACCAAATACAAACCGCGGTGATCGGAGTGGGCGGCTATGCCGGCATGGAACTAGCCCGGCTTTTGCTGCATCATCCAAAACTGCAGGATATCCCTCCGCTATTTTTCGGCCGGGCAGGCAGTAATCCGGAATCGCTGGTCGGCTTGCATCCCCAATTGCTCGGTGGCGATCGCACCGGCGGAACGCAGGTGGAGCCGTTTGACTGGCAGAAATTGAAGAAGGCAGATGTCAATGTGATATTTCTTGCACTGCCGCACGAACAGGCTCGAATCTTGGCCCCCGAGGCTCTTCGTCAGGGCATCCGCACAATTGATTTGAGCGGGGCCTGGCGGTTGGAAGACGCCGACAATCGCGCTGTATACATGTTTGAAGACGAAGGCAGCGATCACGCACGGTCGATACAGGCGCAGGCTGTTTACGGCATGCCGGAAATACACCGCGAACGCATTCCTTCCGCAAAATTGATCGCGAATCCTGGCTGTTATGCAACATCTGTAATTCTGGCGCTCAAACCCCTCGTCTCGGCTGGATGGCTGGATTTGGATCATGGGATTGTCTGCGATTCAAAATCCGGCGTCTCAGGAGCGGGAAAATCTCCCACCGCGAAGACCCACTTCATGTATGCAGCCGACAATTTGTCCGCATACGGGCTCTTCGGCCATCGACATACGGGTGAGCTTCTGGAACAATTGCAACTGTCACGGGAACAAATCGTCTTCACGCCGCATTTACTGCCGATTCCGCGCGGCATCCTGTCGACGATCTATGTTCATTTCTCTGAACCGAAGAATGCGGGAGATGTTGAAAACTGCTTCCGCACCTTCTTCTCTGCCAGTCCATTGGTGCGCATCTTTGACGCCGGACATTTGCCGCAGATTCAGTACTCCGTTCACACCAGCTATTGTGACATCGGCTTTCAACTGGACAAGGGCGGGCGACGATGCATTATCGTCTCCTGTCTGGACAACCTGTTGAAAGGCGCCGCGTCGCAAGCGGTGCAAAATCTGAACTTGATGTGCGGATGGAACGAAGCAGAGGGGCTGAGATGAAATACGTCGTGAAACTGGGAGGCGCTGCTCTGGAAAGCCCGACGGTTTTTCAGAATTGCGCCAGGGCAATTGCGGATCTCGCCAAAGATGGCCATCCGGTCGCGCTGGTGCACGGTGGTGGTATCCAACTCACCCGCACTCTCAAATTGATGGGAAAGCAGAGTGAGTTTGTCGCTGGACTGCGCATCACCGACGCGGAGACCCGCGATGCGGCTTTGATGGTGTTGAGCGGGCGCGTGAATAAGTCCCTGGTGGCGGCCCTCGGCCAATTTGGGCAACCAGCGGTTGGGCTCTCCGGTGGCGATGGACTCGTCTTTCGAGCGCGTAAGAAGCGGACAAACCCGGACCTTGGGTACGTAGGGGAGATTGTATCTTCTGATCCGCGCTGGCTCGAAGCCATCTGGAAGATGGGCGCAGTCCCCGTCATCTCAAGCATTGCCCTCGGTTTCGACGGCGAGTACTACAACGTGAACGCCGATGAAATGGCGTCGGCCAGCGCTGCCGCCTGCAAGGCAGACGCGCTGGTCTTTCTCACAGACGTCCCCGGGGTCCTCGGTGCGGACGGAACAGTAATGCGCTGGGTCACGGTCGACCAGATTCACGAATTGAGCGCCGAATCCATCATCAGTGGAGGCATGCTTCCAAAACTGGGCGCCTGCCGGGAAGCGCTGCTGAACGGTGTAAAACGAGTCCGCATCCTTCCCGCGGAGGCTGCGCGCCTTCTGCCCGATCTATGCAGCGCCCGCGTCACTGACGGCACAGAAGTGATGGCGAGCTAAAGGAGTAATCGAGGATGAGTTTGAAGGAGTTACAAGCAGCCGAGTCCCGGCTCCTGCTCACCACCTATGAACGCTATCCGATTCTGTTTACAGGCGGTGAGGGTGTTCACCTTATCGATGAAAACGGAGACCGCTATCTTGATTTGTTGAGCGGTATCGGTGTAAACGCACTTGGCTACGCCCACCCCGCCATCGAATCTGCCATCGTAGCGCAGAGCCGAAAGTTGATTCACATTTCGAATCTCTTCTTCCATGAAGGACAGGCGGCGCTGGCCGAACGATTGATCAAAGCCAGCGGCATGGATCGCGCGTTCTTCTGCAACAGCGGAACTGAGGCATGGGAGGGTGCGCTGAAGCTCTCTCGCGCCTACGCCGCCGAACAGCGCGCTGCCGGCAACAAACTGGGAGCCAGGTTCCTGGCGATGGAGAACAGTTTTCACGGCCGCACAATGGGCTCGGTGGCGACTACCCACAAGGCCAAATACCGTGAGCCGTTTGAGCCGGTCATGCCCGGAGTGGAATTCGTGCGATTCAACGACGTGGAAGACCTCAGAGCGAAGTTCTCAATGGATATCTGCGCGATCCTGTTGGAGGCGGTGCAGGGTGAGGGTGGTATTCGTCCGGTTTCGCAGGAATTCATGATCGCCGCGCGCGAACTCACCCGCTCCACCGGGGCGCTCCTGGTGGCCGATGAAATTCAGGCCGGGCTGGGCCGTACGGGCAAGTGGTTTGCCTATCAGCATTACGGCATCCAGCCGGACATAACCACAATTGCCAAGCCAATCGCGGGTGGACTGCCGCTCGGTGCTCTGCTTTGCACGCAAAAGGCCGCGAACGCCATTCATCCCGGGATGCATGGTACAACCTTCGGCGGCGGACCCCTCGCCTGCGCCGCGGCAATTGCGGTAATGGACACCATCGAACAGGACGGTCTGCTCACCCATGTTGCGGAGGTGGGTTCATACTTCCGTGAACGTCTGGCGGAGCTCGCCTCCATGCACGAGTGCATTGTGGATGTTCGAGGAATGGGGCTGATGCTGGCAATCGAGCTCTCTTCGGCGGAGCAGGCCAAAGACGCACTGACGGCTATGATGCGCAGGCATATCCTCATCAACCGCACTCATGAAACAGTACTGAGATTTTTGCCGCCATTCATTCTGGGCAAGGCTGACGTCGATACGGCGGTCGAAGCCCTCCATCAAATCTTCACCGAGCAGGCCAGCGAAAAGGCTCGCGCTCAAACAGGAGGCCACGTTGGCTAGCAAAGCAGTTGTATATCAGCCGCAGAATGGTGCTACCACATTGGATTCCGCGATCCAGTCGCTCGCCGGCCGCGACTTGTGCTCGATCGCGGACTTCACAGCCGGCGAAATTGCCGCCGTGCTGGAACTCGCGCATCGTGTCAAAGCCCAACCTGCCGATTTCCGCCGGGCTCTGGACGCGAAGCAGTTAGTCATGTTTTTCGAGAAGGCTTCGCTGCGCACGCGCTTGACGTTTGAGACCGCAATCAACACTCTCGGAGGGTCGGCCATTTTTGTAGACCAGACGCAGTCCCCACTTGGCGAACGAGAGTCGCTCTACGACATGGCTCATAATCTGGAGCGCTGGGCTTCAATACTTGTGCTGCGCACCTACGCTCACGACACGATTACCGACATGGCACAGTATGCTTCCATACCGGTCATTAATGCTCTGAGCGACCTGGAACATCCCTGCCAGGCTTTGGCCGATTTCATGACTTTGCAGGAGCGCTTCGGCGCGTTGAAGGGGATGCACTTTACATACGTGGGAGATGGCAACAATGTCTGCCATTCGCTCATGCTTACGGCGGCGCAGGTCGGCATGCACTGCACGGTTGCGACGCCGCGCAACTATGCTCCCAAGGCCGAACTGGTAGCTCTCGCCCGCTCGATTGGCAATGTGACGGGAGCCAATATATCCGTGATTAACGACCCCGTCGCCGCGGTCGCTGACACGGATGCCGTGTACACCGACATTTGCACCAGCATGGGTTTTGAGCATGAGGCCACCAAGCGGGCGCCCATTTTCAAGCCGTATCAGGTGAACGAAGCGCTGATGGCGCATGCCGCTCCGCACGCAGTGTTCATGCACTGCCTGCCGGCACATCGCAATGCTGAAGTTACGGATGCAGTCCTGGACGGGCCGCAGTCTGTCGTCTTCGACCAGGCGGAAAATCGCATGCATGCGCAGAAGGCGTTGATGTTGCTCCTTCTTGGAGGACTGGCCTCGAACGGTGAGACCGCGGTCCAGCACCGGCTTGCACATAGAAAAGAGGCTGTGAAGTGAAGATGTGGGCCGGCCGCTTTCGCGAGCCACTCGACCCATTGTTCGATCAATGGCAACGTTCCCTGCCCTTCGACTGGCAATTGCTTCCTGAGGAAGTTGCGGCCAGCAAGGCTCATGCGCTTGCGCTGGAAGCCGCCGGCGTCCTGACCCTTGAAGAACGCGAAGCGCTTCACAATGCGCTGGATCTGATCCTCACGCGATTTCATGCGGCGGATAATTCGGGTCCGTCATGGGTCGCGTCAAACCAGCAGGCGGAAGACATTCACCACTTTGTTGAATTGCAGCTTGTCGCCACGGTTCAAGAGCTGGGGCTGAAACTGCACACCGGCCGTAGCCGCAATGAGCAGATTGCAACCGATCTGCGTTTGTACGTACGTTCGCGAGGGCAGATGCTGCAAAGTTATCTCGGAACGTGGGCCGAGGTGCTTCTAAACAAGGCGAAGGCTGCTGGTGAAGCCGCCATGCCGTCGTACACGCACTTGCAACGCGCGGAGCCTGTACTTGTGGCGCATTGGCTGACCGCTTATGCCGAGATGTTGTTGCGCGACGTCTCACGGCTGGAAGATTGCATCCGCAGGGCAAACTACTGCCCTCTAGGTTCCGGTGCCGTGGCCGGCGCCACCCTGGCGCTGGACCGCAACATTGCAGCCCAAGCGCTGGGTTTTGCCGGGCCGACTCCGAACAGCATAGACGCCACTAGCGATCGCGACTTCGTCGTCGAGTTCTTGCAGACTCTCACGGTAATTGCGCTCCACGCCAGCCGTCTTGCGGAAGAAATCACATTGTTTGCCACGGCAGAATTTGGCTTCGTCGATCTGCCGGAAGCCTATTCAACCGGTTCCAGCGCAATGCCGCAAAAGAAGAACCCGGATCTGACCGAACTGGTTCGTGGAAAGGTGGGCCGCATCAATGGAGCTGCGCAGGCGGTCATCCTGCAACTGAAGGGATTGCCTCTGGCTTACAACAAGGATTTGCAGGAAACGCAGGAGCCTCTGTTTCAAGCCACCATCGCCATGCACCAAATGCTGCACCTGCTCGCCAAGTTTACGCATGCGTTGAACTTCCGCACCGACCGCATGCAAAAGGCCTGCGAAACCGGCTTCATGAATGCAATGGCCGCGGCAACGTACCTGGTGCACAAGGGAGTTCCCTTCCGGACCGCACACGAGAAGATTGGGAACGCAGTCCGCTTCTGCATGGAAAAAGGCTGCGAACTTAGTGACCTCTCCATCGAGGAACTTCGGCGATTCGGAACGGAATTCCAGGAAGACTTTTTTGCGGCCGTGACACTGGACGCCACGCTCGATTGCCATGACGTGCAGGGTGGAACCGCAAGAGCGCGGGTACGGGCATCGCTGGACAGCCTGCAGGAACGCATCGCCGAGCTGATCGAGGCGCGGAGCCGGGTCGATCTGGGCCTGAACGAAGCAAGCGAGGTGAGCCATGCAGATTCGTAAGGCCAGGCTGCAGGACGCAACAAACATCTACGAGCTTGTGAACAGCCTGTCTCCTGACGGCACGCTATTGGGGCGCAATTATGCGGAAATCTGCGAGAATGTGCGTGATTTTACGGTGGCTGAGAGCGATGCGGGCGTGTTCCTCGGCTGCGGTGCGCTGCATCTCTACGGGCCCCACCTGGCGGAGGTGCGCTCGATTGTGGTGAAACCGGAGGCCAAGAGCCGCGGCGTAGGCGGCAAGCTTCTGTTCACGTTGATCCATGAGGCTGACCAGCACGGCGTGGGCTGCGTCTGCCTATTCACGCGCATCCCCGATTTCTTCTACCGCTATGGTTTCAGGACGGTTGAGGATCGGACTGCGCTGCCGGATAAGATATTCAAGGATTGCCAGAATTGCCCGCGCCTTTATCGATGTGACGAAGTTGCGATGGCGCGCGGTGAGGTTCCTAAAGTTTCCATCCTTGGACCCCGGGTGCAAGCCGAACAACTCGTAAAGATCGCCGGATAGCTGGATTCTGCGCGATGTCTTCGGCTTTGTTACACTCCGGCCATGCCACAGGGTTTTTTTCTCACCTTTGAAGGGCTGGACGGATCCGGCAAATCGACGCAACTGCGCAAGTTAGCGCAATGGCTTGAAGCGCGCGGCGAGTCGTTCATTGTGACGCGGCAACCAGGCGGAACACCGGTTGGGGACCGCATCCGGGCTCTGCTGCTGGACTCGCGCACCGAAGGATTGTCGGCGATGGCCGAGCTGGGCCTTATGTTCTCTGACCGCGCTCAGTCGATCGCTGAAGTCATACGACCAGCACTGGACGCAGGCAAAATCGTGGTCTGCGACCGGTATACCGATTCCACAGAGGCCTACCAGGGCGGTGGACGTCAGTTGGGCTCCGAACGAGTCCGGCAACTTCACAAGGTCATGTGCGGCGGCCTCGATCCTGACCTTACACTGTTGCTCCTTCCCGATCTTGAGGACTCTCTTGAACGGGCTCGCCGCCGCAATCACAAGCCCCTTCCGCACCAGCCGAACGACGAGGGACGATTCGAAAGTGAGAACAAGGACTTCTACCAGCGGGTCTTTGATCGATATCGTGAAATCGCACGGCGGGAGCCTTTGCGTGTGGTCACAATCGAAGGCGATGAAGACATTGAGAGCATCCACGAGCGCATCGTAGGAATAGTAGAAGCAAGACTGGCGCGCCGGAGATGATTCTTCGGGCGGTGCCCGGGAAAGTTGACGCATGGCCACCGCTATGCAGGCACAAAAGGAGTTTCCGATTGTCGCCCGCGGTAAGTACCGTTTGCCGCCGGGTTTGAGGCTGAATCTGCCTCTCTACATCACGCGCAAGTTCTTCAATCCGGCTGACCCCATCAAGCTGTTCGAGTATCTGCAGCAGACGTATGGGTCGATGTCGCACTATCGGATTGCCGCCAGCGATGTGTTTGTGGTGCATGAACCGGAGTTTATTCGCGAGATTCTGATCAACCAGGCTGACAAGTTCACCAAGGAGCGGACGCAGCGGCGGATGAAGATTCTGCTGGGCAATGGGCTGATCACCAGCGAGGGGGCGTTTCACAAACGACAGCGGCGAATCGTGGCGCCGGCGTTTCACAGGCAGAGGATCCAGGCCTACGGCGCGGTGATGGTGGAGCGCGCGCTGGGGCTGCGGGAGGAGTGGCAGCCGGGCCGGGAGATTGGCGCGCTGGCCGAAATGATGCGGGTGGCGCTGCAGATTGTGGCCCGGACGCTCTTGAATACCGACGTGACGGCCGAGGTGCGGCAGATCAACGACGAGGTGAACGCCATCATGGGCCTCTACCACTTCCTGGTGGCGCTACCACGGGCGGAGGCGTATTTGAACTGGCCGATTCCCGGTCTGATGCGCTTTCGGCAGGCGCGGCAGCGGCTGGATGCGGTGGTGCATCGCATGATTGCCGAACACCGGGCGGACGGGGTGGATCGGGGCGACCTGCTCTCGATGCTGCTGCGCTCTCGCGACGGTGAAGCGGACCACTCGGGAATGACGGATGAGCAGGTACGCGACGAGGTGTTGACGATCTTCCTGGCCGGGTATGAGACGGTAGCAGCGGCGCTGACGTGGACGTGGTACCTGCTGGCCCAGAATCCGGAGGCCGAGGCGCGAATGCATGAGGAACTGGACCGGGTGCTGGCGGGCCGGGCGCCGACGATCGAGGATCTGCCCAAGCTTCGTTACACCGAGATGGTGCTGGCCGAGTCGATGCGTCTGTATCCGCCAGCGTGGGCGATGGGACGGCAGGCGACCGAGGACGTTGAACTGGGGCCGTACCTTCTGCCGGCGGGCAGCTATGTGTTCTTCAGCCAATACATGATCCAGCGGAATCCCGAGTTCTGGCCGGAGCCGCTCCAGTTCCGGCCGGAGCGATTCACGCCGGAGGAGAAGGCGCGACGGTCGAAGTTCATCTACTTCCCTTTTGGCGCGGGCAGCCGGCAGTGCATCGGCGAGGGGTTTGCGTGGATGGAAGGCGTGCTGGTGCTGGCGACGCTGGCGCAAAGGTGGCGGTTGCGGCTGGTTCCGGGACAGAGGATCGGTTTGCAGCCCAAGATCACGCTGCGACCCAAGCCCGAGATCCGGATGATTCCGGAGCTGCGATAGCTTCCGCGTTTGCTACTCTTGATCCGTGGGCTTCGGCGACTTCATCGGCAACGAGACGGCAGTGCGCCATCTGCGCGCGGCGATCGCAGCGCGCCGAATGCCGCATTCGCTGCTGCTGGCCGGGCCGCGCGGCGCGGGCAAATACACGCTGGCATTGATGCTGGCGCAGACGTTGAACTGCCTGGAGCAGCCGTTGACGGACGGGCTGCCTGACTTTTGCGGGCGGTGCGCCAACTGCGAGCGCATCGGGCTCTCGCTCGACCTGGAGGCGAGAGTGGCCGAGGCGATCGAGGCGCGCGAGGAGTTGCGCGAGGTCGATAAGAAGGAGACGCGCATCCTGGTGCAGACGCACCCGAGCGTGCTGGTGATTCCGCCCGATCCGCCGCAGTTGCTGATCAAGATGGGACAGGTCCGGACGGTGATTCGGGAGGCGCAGCGGACGCCGGCCGAGGCGCGGCGATCAGTGTTCCTCTTCACCAGCGCGGGATTCATGAAGGAGGCGGCGAATTCGCTGCTGAAGGTGCTGGAGGAGCCGCCGCTGTATGCGCTGGTGATCCTGCTGGCCGAGAATCCCGGGGAGCTTCTGCCGACCATTCGGTCGCGGACGAGCCTGGTGCGGCTGGGCGTGATACCGAGCGAGGAGATTGAGCCCTTGCTGGCCGCGCGCCGGAGCGATCTGCGGCCCAAGGAGCGCGCGCTGGTGGCGCGGCTGGCCGAGGGCGCCGTGGGGCGTGCGCTGGGTTTTGATCTGCCGGGCTACCTGGCCTCGCGGGCGGATGCGATGATCCTGATGCGGAACGCACTGCAGGAGCCTGACCACACGGCGCTGTTCAAGGTGACGGAGACATACCGGGCGGGCTCGGAGGGCCAGCAGAAGACGGCGGGGCTCATTCTGGCGATGCGGTCGTTGCTGGAAGACCTGCTCATGGTGCTGTCGGGCGCGGGCGGGCTGGTTCGCAACATTGACCTGGAGCGCGAGCTGGGCGTGATGGCCGGGCAGGTAACGCTGGAGTGGCTGGAACGCGCTGCGCGGGGCCTGCAGGCGGTGGAGTCGGGAATGCGACGGAATCTGCTGCGCAACGTATCGCTGGATGCATTTGCCTCGGAACTGGAAACTTCGGCGCGGTAGCCGGTTACCTTCGATTGGCGGAAGATACAGCCAAGAGCGAAACCCTCGCATCCTAATCGCAAAACTATTTTAGAAGTTGAGCATGACTAAGACTCCTCGCACGACGCCTGTGCCGATTGCCGGCCAGAACCTACAGGACAAGAACTCAGCCCAGGACGCGGGCACCGACGCGGCTGGGAAGGTACAAGAGATCGACTCGGAATTTGCCGGCCAGCGCAAACTGATTCGCCCGGCGCTGCCGGAGAACGCGACTCTGCGGGATAACCGTCGCAGAGGCTTCGGCGGGATTCTGACGCGCCGCGCGGCGCGTCCACCCGCGGCGGGGGTGCAAGATTCCGGGCAAACTGAAGGGTTCTACTTTCAGAAACAGATGCAGAGCCAGACGCAAATGGTGTTTGTGCTGGAGGACGGTGAGCAGGTTGAGGGCTATATCGAGTGGTATGACCGAAACTGCATCAAGGTGCGGAACAACGGGCGCGTGCTGATTTATAAGTCGGCGATCAAATACCTGTACAAGGCCTCAGAGCGGCGGGGCGAGTGGCCGATGACGCTGGTCTGAGAGTCTCTGGCCGCACGGGCGATCGGGCTTTCGGCTTTATTGATCTGCGGATGGGGCCGTACGAAGTGCGATTGCGGGCGAGGCGGCGAGGATTTGTACCCTACGATTTTAAGAAGCATCGTTAACCTTCGCTAAACCTCACGGACTGTTTATGTTACAACACGTTAGGCTTATAAGTCATTTAACTGCTATCACTTAAAGTGCTGCATAATACTGCGACTTTATACGATCCATACGATTTTGAATCGTATGGATCGACGATTTTTCGTAGCATCGCAGCCGCGTTCTTTGCTGCAACAGCAAGGGCAGGCCGTGGTGGCCTGCCCCCCTCGTTTTGGTTCTCTATTTTCATGATAGCGAATTTGGGGCTTATTCCCGGCACATTCCCGGGCTTGCAGGGCGGAGGTTTTTGCTCCTTCCGCGGGGTTAGTGGGGACGACCAGCAGGATGGGGCGCGGGAGCCGGATGAAAAGCGGGCGGGTGGAAGGACGGATGGGGCATGGGAGCCGGTCTGGGCATGGGCGCGGGGTGAAACACGGGACTGGGGCGCGGGCCGGAGTTGAATCTGGGCGCGGAGTGGAAGACCGGACCGGTGCGGGGCGCGGAGTTCATGTGCTGACCGCTGTTGCCGGGATGGAAGAACGGGGCGTGGCGCGGTTGCGAGTTGAAATGGGCACCGCCGGCGGAATGAAATGCTCCGGAGTTGCCGGGGGCGCCGCGATAGGGGGTGCGGACAGGGTGACCGTAGCTCCCACGGTTGACGGCTCCGCCGGGATGGGCGCGCTGAGCGGTGATGGTGTTCCCTTCTCCAGCGACGGGAGCAAACTGCATGGCGGGCAAAGCGGCCTGGACGGGATGGAGGGTGTGTCCGTTGTAATTGATGGAGCGCGGGGAGGGTTTGGAGCCGTTAAAGCGATGGAAGACGCCGGCGAACTGGTTGCCGCGATTGACGGGATAGATGCGCGGGACGCGTTGGCGGGGTCCGTGGGCGGGGCGAACCGGGCGAATGAGCCTGTGGTAGTGCGGCGGGACCGACTGGACGTAAGTGACGGGATACCAGGCGCCGCCGAATCCGCCCCAACCGCAGTTGCCGGGGAACCACATCCAGCCGGGGCCTGAGAGCCAGTTCCAAGAGCCGCAGTGATAGGGCCACCAGCCCCAGGGGTAGCCGGAGATCCAGGTGTATCCCCAGGAGGGGTAGTAGCCCCACCAGCCGTAGCCGTAGGGATCCCAACCTGAGCCGACGCCGGAGGGGGCCCATCCTTCTCCATACCCGGGGACGCTATACCAGTCGCCGTAGGCATTGAGCTCGTTCCAGGCGGAGTTACTGCTGGATTCGGACTGGCTGCTGGCGGAGGCGAGCTGGGCGAGGTCGGCATCACGGTTGGCGTTCCACTGATCCCAGGAGTTGGGAGGTATGGAATCGCTGAGCTGGTACATTTCAGGGTCGGAGGGATTGAAGTTGACGCTCTGGCCGGATTGCAGGGAGACGATGAAGTTATTGCCGTTGAGAAGCTGGAGGCCGCCCTGCATGTCGGCGAGCTGGTAGGGGAGATTGTCCATGTCGACACGGATGACGGCGTTGCCGGAGGGGACGACGGATTCCTGTCCGATGGCGAGGGTGTACTGGTTGCCCTGGGTGTTGAATTCGTAATAGCTAAGGCCGGTGAGAGCGCGGAGGCGGGCTGTGAGGATGCCGTCATTGACGCCGCCGAGACTGGAGACAAGGAGCGAGCTGTTTGGGGCTAGTCGGGCGACGCTGCCATCAGTGAACTGGATTTCGGCACGGCCGGAGTTGCCGGTGACAATACGCATGCCTTCGA
>CAZWSD010000024.1:0-13643 GCA_964636535.1 uncultured Acidobacterium sp.
TGCGCGGAAGAAACTGCAGGTCCCTCCGCTACGTTTGCTCACCTTACGGTGAGCAAACTCCGGTCGGGATGACAACACTTACAGTGGTTCACTGACCGATCGAAACAGCATGGAGTCGTTATCGTCCGGTGCCGCCTACGGTCATTTTGTCTAGTTTGATGGTGGGCATGCCTACGCCTACGGGGACGCTTTGGCCGTCTTTGCCGCAGGTGCCGATGCCTTCGTCGAGGGCTAAATCATTTCCTACCATCGAAACGTATTTGAGGGCCTCGGGGCCGTTGCCGATGAGGGTGGCGTCGCGGACCGGGGCGGTGACTTTGCCGTCCTCGATGAGGTAGGCCTCGCTGGCGGAGAAGACGAATTTGCCGGTGGTGATATCGACCTGTCCTCCGCCGAAGTTGACGGCGTAGAGGCCGCGCTTGACGCTGCGGAGGATGTCTTCGGGGGCGTCGTCGCCGGAGAGCATGTAGGTGTTGGTCATGCGGGGCATGGGGATCTGCTGGTAGCTTTCGCGGCGGCCGTTGCCGGTGTGGGGCATGTTCATGAGGCGCGAGGAGAGCTTGTCGCTGAGGTAGCCCTTGAGGATGCCGTTTTCGATGAGGACGGTTTCCTGGGTGGCGGAGCCTTCGTCGTCGACGTTGAGGGAGCCGCGGCGGTTGGCGAGGGTTCCGTTGTCGACGACGGTGACCTTTGAGCTGGCGACCTGGCGGCCGATGAGGCCGGCGAAGGCGGAGGTTTTTTTGCGGTTGAAGTCGGCTTCGAGGCCGTGGCCGACGGCCTCATGCAGCAGTACGCCAGGCCAGCCGGGGCCGAGGACGACCTGCATTTCTCCGGCGGGGGCGGGGATGGCGCCGAGCTGCAGGAGGGCCTGGCGGGTGGCTTCTGCAGCGAAGTGCTCGGGCGTTTTTTCGGTAAGGAAGTAGTCGAGCTCGATGCGGCCGCCGCCGCCGGAGGTGCCGCGTGCGGTGCGGTCGCCGTCCTGCGCGAGGACGAAGAGGCTCATGCGGGCTAGGGGTTGGGTGTCGCTGGCGAAGGTTCCGTCAGAGGCTGCGATGAGGATGCGGCGGAGCTCTTCGGCGTAGTTGGCGCGGACCTGGGTGATGCGGGAGTCGGCGGCGCGGGCGGTGTGGTCAGCGCGGCGGAGCAGGTCGAGGCGGGCGTGGATGTCGATGTCGGCATCGGCGGCGGGAACGGGGTAGAGGCTGGAGGTTTTAGTTTCGGTGAATCCCTGTACGGGCTGTTTTGCCGGGCCGCTGGTGATGAGGGCGGCGGTGCGGGCGGCTTTGAGGAGGCGGTCGGCGGAGAGATCGTCAGTATAGGCGTAGCCGGTGCGCTCGCCGCTGACGACACGGATGCCGCAGCCGGCGCTGACGCCGTGGGAGGCGGATTTGACGATGGACTCGTCGATGCCGAGCGAGGTGGCGGTAACCGATTCAAAATAAAGGTCGGCATAGTCTCCGCCAGCGGAGAGGGCTTCGCTGAGAGAGCGCTCGAGGAGGCGATCGGTGATGCCGAATTTATCGAAGAAATACTGCTTGTGGTCCATGTATGCCTCGCTTTGGCCGAGAGTTTCGCGGGGAGATATGCCTATTCCATTAGAGTAACTTGCTGGAAAAGGGGTTCGGGGCGGGGAATTCCCGGGGAAATGACGGAGCGATATTCAACGGGCGTCCAACCAATCCGGGCCGTTTGCGTCCAAAACATATCGGGGGGTGGCCATGCAGCCAGAATGCAAAATCCAAAGGCCGGCCCCCATTATCGCAAGGAGCAGATGAAAAAAGCACTTTTTCTCTCCCTGGTGATGCTCATGTCGACCAGTGCGTTTGCGGGCACTTGGCATCACAAGTCGAAAACGCACCATCCGACGAAACACAAGACAACGAAGACTCATAATCCCAAGAAGCCGTCCTTTTAGACCTGCCTGGTTCTGAAGGGTGCGCGTCCCCCCGCGAGCGCACCCTTCCTGAGAAGATTTCCCCCTCTTTTCTACGACTGTTCAGCATCAAGTCCTTGCGCGGAGTGCCGAGATTTGGGTAACTTGCAGGGCATATGGCTACTCCCGATTTTGATCCGCTTCTTGCCGTTCGCTACCCCATAGGCCGCTTTGATGTATCCGTGGTTGCAGTTCTGGACCGCAAGGCGGCCATCGCGATTCTTGCCGCTCTGCCGGAGAATATGCGCTCTGCGGTGAGCGGGCTGGATGACTCTCAGCTTGACACGCCTTACCGCGAAGGCGGCTGGACGGTGCGGCAGGTGGTTCACCATGTGGCGGACAGCCACTCGCAGGCGTACGGGCGGCTGCGGCTGGCCCTGACCGAGGACTGGCCGACGATTACGCCTTATAACCAGACATTATGGGCTGAGCTGCGCGATGCGAAGACGGCCCCGGTGAGTCTTTCAGTAGATTTGCTGCAGGCGATGCATGCGCGTTGGGTGATACTGCTGCAGAGCCTGACGGCGGAGCAGTGGGAGCGGGGGTATGTGCATCCGGAGAGCGGCCGGCACACGGTAGCGCAGATGGTGGCGGTGTATGACTGGCACTCGCGGCACCACCTGGCCCAGATTGAGAAGCTGCGCGAGCGCAAGGGCTGGTGAGGACCGGCCGGAGCCCGGCGGCAGCCGAACTTTCGGGTTCGTGAGGCGTCGCGTTGCCGCGGTCGCGCTATTCGGAGGTTTCGGGGTTCTGCTGGATCAGAGGCGAGTCGATATCCGGAGTGGAGAGAACGGCTGTGGGTAGGCTCTCTTCCGGTTGGCGGTGTGTGATCTGCAGATAGCCGACCAGAATGATGAGAGGAACGAGAAGAAGGATGCAGACGGGTCCGTCGCCCCAGGCGAGGCCGCCCATGAGGTGGGGCTTGTCCATCCAGTCGGCGAATGAGGCGCCGAGCGGGCGGGTGTCAACATAAGCAAGCCAGAAGGCGAATATGGAGGTTCCGATGAGATACCTGTGTTCGGGGCCGAGGATGGCTTTTGCGAGGAAAAAGGCGAGCGCGATGGCGAGGATGATCCCGGTAAAGATGAGGCCGGAAGGGAGAAATCCCCAGCCGAAGGCGGTTGCGGTGAGGTCACCGGTGGCGGTTCCGAGGGTAAAGGTTGCGAAGACGGTGAGCCAGTAGAGGAGCTCGCGGCGGGGAGTGTCGATGCTGTGTATGGAGAGCGTCTTTTCGCTCGCGTACCAGAGGACAAAGATGATGGCGAGGATGAGGGCGAAGGCCAGCGATGAGTCCTGGTAGGGCACACCGAGGGCGACGTGGACGGAGTCCGCGACCATGGTGCCGAAGACGGCGACCATGAGGGCAGCCATCCAGTAGACGGCCGGGATGTATTTTCGGACGGAAAATTGCAGCTTGATGGCGAGCAGGAAGGCGATGAGGCCGCCGAGGACAGCCACATAGGGATCCATGTGGGTGACGAGATAGTCGGAGGTGCTTTCGCCGAGCGCGGTGGTGATGATCTTGATGATCCAGAAGAGGATAGTGATCTGGGGAACCTTAGCGACGGCGTAACGAGCGCGGGGGCTGGTATAGGTATCGCGCATTGTCGTATTGTATAAGGCTATTTATCAGTTAGGCAACGCGCGAACAGCTGCAGTCCTGAGGGGTGGGGCTGGGTTTGCGCGGCGGTGTTCAGGCTTCGGGGGTGAATTGGAAGTCGTCGAAGCGGCGGAGCTTGTAGACGGCGATGGAGACGATCCAACTGAGGGCGAAGATGGCGATGATGGCGTAGCCGAGTGCTCCGAAGTGGGTGTTGAGCGCGTAGACGAGATCCCAGAGGCCGCCGTGCAGGTGGAGCTGTCCGACGAGGAGGCCGAGGACTTCGACGGCGCCGACGGCGGCGGCGACGATAACGGAGACGGCGGTGATGGTGATGTTGTAGTAGAGCTTGCGGATGGGCTTGACGTAGGCCCAGCCATAGGCGCCGAGCATGAGGATGTTGTCCGTGGTGTCAATGAGGGACATGCCGGCGGTGAAGAGGACGGGGAAGATGAGGATGGAGGTGAGCGGCAGACCGTGGGAGGCTTCTCCGGCGGCGATGCCGAGCAGGCCGATTTCGGTGGCGGTATCAAAGCCGAGGCCGAAGAGCAGGCCGAGGGGATACATGTGCCAGCTTTCGCGAATGAAGCCGAAGATGGGGCGGAAGAAGCGTGCGAGGAGGCCGCGGTTGGAGAGGAGCAGGTCGAGGTCTTCGTCGAGGTAGGGCTGGCCGCGGCGGAGGCGGCGGAAGGTGGAGTAGACGGAGCGGAGGATGACGAAGTTGGCGGCGGCGATGGCGATGAGGAAGAGGGCGGAGATGAGCGTGCCGAGGATGCCGCCGAGGCCCTGGAGAAATGGGAGATGGTGCTGGAGGCCGAGGGCGGCTCCGGCGATGGCGATGGAGCCGATGAGGACGATGGTGGAGTGGCCGAGGGAGAACATGAGGCCCACGGTGGTGGGGCGGCGGCCCTGCTGCATGAGTTTGCGGGTGACGTTGTCGATGGCGGCGATGTGGTCGGCATCGACGGCGTGACGCAGGCCGAAGCTGTAGGCGAGGAAGGCGGTGCCGAGCAGCAGCGGGTAGCGGTGGAAGGCGAGGATGGCCCAGAGCCAGGCGGCGGCGTTGAAAGCGATGAGCAGGGCGTAGAGGATGCCGACGCGGCGCTTGAGGCCGGTGACGGGGTGTCGGGCGGCGTCGCGATGGGCGGAGAGTGGCATGATGGGCGATTGTTCCCTATTCCAGCACAGATTCGAGCACATCTGTGCTGGAAGGGGGTGTGATGTGGATTACGACTGTGGCGCGTTGCGTTTGGGGCGGCGGTTGGCCTGGAGGATTTTCTTGCGGAGGCGGAGGGATTTGGGGGTGACTTCGACCATTTCGTCGTCGGCGATGAACTCGATGGAGTTTTCGAGGTTGAGCAGGCGCGGGGGTGCGAGGCGGATGGCGTCGTCGGCGGTGGAGGCGCGCATGTTGGTGAGTTTTTTCTCGCGGACGATGTTGACGTCGAGGTCGTTGTCGCGAGAGTGCT
The DNA here is from genome assembly GCA_964636535.1 of uncultured Acidobacterium sp. Classification (GTDB taxonomy): domain Bacteria; phylum Acidobacteriota; class Terriglobia; order Terriglobales; family Acidobacteriaceae; genus Acidobacterium. The sequence goes on from CAZWSD010000024.1 coordinate 5,003, forward strand.
CGCCGATGATCATGCCCTCGTATACTTCAACGCCGGGGGGTACGAAGAGTACGCCGCGATCCTGGAGGCCGTCGAGGGCGTAGGCGGTGGTGAGGCCGGGGCGGTCCGCGATGAGGGCGCCGGTGGGGCGTTGGGGGATTTCGCCCTGGTAGGGGGTGTATCCGTCGAAGAGGGAGTTCATGATGATGGTGCCGCGGGTCTCGGTGAGGAGTTCGCTGCGGAGGCCGATGATACCGCGCGAGGGGACGCGGAATTCGAGGCGGACGCGACCGGAGCCGTGGTTGTGCATCTTGACCATTTCGCCCTTGCGGGGTCCGAGGCGCTCGATGACGGTGCCGACGAAGTTTTCCGGGATGTCGATGGTGAGGTATTCGACCGGTTCCATGGTTTTGCCGTCGACGACGCGGGTGACGATTTCGGGACGCCCGACCATCATTTCGAAGCCCTCTCTGCGCATCATTTCGATGAGAATGGCGAGCTGGAGCTCGCCGCGGCCGAGGACCTTGAAGGAGTCCGGGCTGCCGGTTTCTTCGACGCGGATAGAGACGTTGGTGAGGAGTTCCTTGTCGAGGCGCTCGCGGAGGTTGCGGGAGGTGACGTACTGGCCTTCGCGTCCGGCCATGGGCGAGTTGTTGACCATGAACTGCATAGCGATGGTGGGCTCGTCGATGACGATGAGGGGCAGGGGGGCTGGGTTGTCAATACTGGTGATGGTTTCGCCAATGGTGATGCCTTCGACGCCGGCGACGGCGACGATGTCGCCGACCTGGGTTTGGTTTTCGTCGATGCGCTTGAGTCCGCTGAAGGTGAAGAGCTTGGTGATGCGGGTTTTCTGAAGCGAGGCGTCGCGTTTTGAGATGTAGACGTCGTCGCCTGTTTTCAGGGTGCCGTTGAAGACGCGGGCGATGGCGATGCGGCCGAGATAGTCAGAATAATCAAGATTGGTGACGAGCACCTGCAATGCGCCGTTGGCATCGCCGGTGGCCGGTGGGATGGTGTCGACGATCTGCTGGAAGAGGGGCTGGAGGTCAGAGCCGAGGTTGGCGGCGTCGTGGCTGGCCAGGCCGAGTTTTCCGTTGGTGTAGAGGACGGGGAATTCGAGTTGGTTTTCGGTGGCGTCGAGGTCGATGAAGAGGTCGTAGACCTCGTTGAGGACCTCCTGTGGCCGGGCGTCCGGGCGATCGATTTTGTTAATGACGAGGATAACGGGCAGGTGCGCGGCGAGTGCCTTGGAGAGGACGTAGCGGGTTTGCGGCAGAGGTCCTTCGGATGCGTCGACGAGGAGCATGACGCCATCGACCATTTTGAGGGCGCGTTCGACTTCACCGCCGAAGTCGGCGTGGCCGGGTGTGTCGACGATGTTGATTTTGCCGCCGTGGAAATCGATGGCGGTGTTTTTAGCGAGGATGGTGATGCCGCGCTCGCGTTCGAGCTCGTTGGAGTCCATGACGCGCTCGGCGACGGCTTCGTTGGCGCGGAAGGTGCCGGCCTGGCGGAGCATGGCGTCGACGAGGGTGGTTTTTCCGTGGTCGACGTGGGCGATGATGGCGATATTGCGAATCGTGCTCACAGGCACAAGTTCCCTTCGTGGTGGCGGTTGAACTGAAAATGTTGACTCTGAAATTGCGCCGGATGCGGTGGCAGGGCGCGGGAACTTCAGGAGGGCTGGTTCCAGTTTATCAATTTGGGTGATTTTCCCGGCTGCGTGCGGGTCAAGAGCGGGGAATTTGCGGAGAAATGGCGGGGAGGCGGGAACAGAGAGGGCCGGAACTGGGCTGGAGTTTCGGCCGGATTGGGGTGGCTGGCTGGAGGACTCCGGGGGAGGGGATGGAGTCGTCCCAAGGGGAAGATGGTTATTCGAGTCAGACTCGGGATGGGCGCAGCGAGTCCGTGTGGGGAGCGGCGCGGTTGGCGGCGGTGGGAGTCGAAGGCTGGACGGGGGACTGGCGCGGACCGACGGATGCGCTGAGGCTGCGGAGCGTGGTGCCCTGGTGTGTGGCCTGCTGATGCATGGTGACGATGATGACGGCGGCGGGTGCTTTACCGGCGCACTGGTAGGCATGGGGGGTGCTGGCGTCGAAGTAGACGCCGTCGCCGGGTTCGAGAACGTGGAGCTTGTCACCGTGTTTGATTTCGAGTTCGCCGTCGATGACGTAGAGGAATTCGAAGCCTGGATGGACGTGGGCGCGGACTTCTGCTCCTTTCTTTAAGGGAATGAATTCGGCGAAGTAGGGGTCGAGGGTGCGGTCGGGTACCATGTAGCCGAGACTTTCGAAGTAGTAGGTGGGGTCTTCGACTCCGGTCTGGGGCAGGCGGACGCGTTCCTTCTTTTTATGAAGGCGGAAGAGGGTATGGGGTTCGGATTCGAAGAAGTACGAGAGGTCCTTGCTGAAGACCATGGCGATGCGGGCCAGATTGCGGAGGGTGGGCACGACGCGACCGGTTTCGAGCTGGGAAAGGAAGCTGGCGGAGAGGCCGGTGTGCCGGCCGAGTTCGACCAGGCCCATGGATTTTTTGAGGCGGAGGCGTTTGATGCGCTCGCCGATGCGCTTTTCCGCGATGAAGGCTTCGGCGGATTCGGGATCGATCTCTACGGCGGGCTCCTCGCTTACGGCGGGGGGATGAATGTTGGTGGTTTTCATGACAGATTTTTCTCCGAAAATGGACACAGGATTATTTTCATGCTTCAAAATGTTTTGACGAGATTAAATTTGCTTCATCTCCCGGGCACTTTTGCAGGCCTGGAGGAGGCGGAAAGGATGTGGACAGGATGAAAAGGCGGGTAGTTTTGAGCGGGGCCTCCGGGCTGATTGGCGGTGCGGTGCGGAGGGATCTGACGGCGGCGGGGTGGGAATGCCGGCAACTGGTGCGGCGCAAGGCGGAGGGTGCCGAAGAGGTGGAGTGGGGCGGAGGCGTGGGTGGGGGGCTGGATCCGGTTGCGCTGGGGGAGCCGGAGGTGGCGATTCATTTGTCTGGAGCAGGGATTGCGGAGCAGCGGTGGAGCGCGGCGCGCAAGCGGCTGATTGTGGAGAGCCGGGTGGAGAGCACGCGGGCGCTGGTGGAGGTTCTGCAGGGACTTGAAGAGAAGCCGCGGCTGTTGATATGCGCGTCGGCGATCGGGATATATGGGGATCGGGGGGACGAGGCGCTGGATGAGGGGTCGTCGCACGGGACGGGATTTTTGCCGGAGACCTGCGAGAAGTGGGAGGCTGCGGCGGCGGAGGCGGCGCGAGTGGGTATTCGTGTGGTTTCGGCGCGGTTTGGGGTGGTTCTGGCGAAGGAAGGCGGGGCATTGAAGCGGATGTTGCCGCTATTCCGGCTGGGGCTGGGTGGGCCGCTGGGCAATGGGCGGCAGTGGATGAGCTGGGTGAGCGCGCGGGATACGGCGCGGGCGCTGGTGTTTTTGGCCGGGACCGAGGATGGACCGTCGGTGGAGGCGGTGAACGTGGTGGCACCGCATCCGGTGAGGAACGGGGAGTTTACGCGGGAACTGGGCGGGGTGCTGCGCAGGCCGGCATTTTTGCCGGCGCCGGCGTTTGCGCTGCGGCTGGCGTTTGGGGAGATGGCGGATGCGGCGCTGCTGGCTTCGACGCGGGTGGTGCCGAAGCGCCTGCAGGAGATGGGTTTCCAGTTTGAAGATGCGAGGCTCGCCGAGGCCTTTCGTTCTGCTAGCCTCTAGATGATGAAGGCCGGGGTATTGCGCAGAGTTGGGGCAATTGGGTTGCATGCGGCGCTGGCGGTGCTGGTGACGGGGTGCGCGCTGGAGGCCGCGCCGATGCCGCCGAGTTTGCATATACCGGTTCCGGTGCGGGACTTGACAGCGAAGCGGGCGGGCGATGCGGTGACGCTGAGGTGGACGATGCCGAAGCGGGCGACGGACAAGGTTCCGCTGAAAGGCCGGCAACGGGTGGAGATTTGCCGGTTGGCGGAGCCGGTTGGGGGCGCGCAACCAGGAGAGGAGCCAGCGTGCGAGGCCGCGGGCAACGTGCTGCTGCTTCCGGGCGCGGAGGGGAAGTATGTAGACGGGCTGCCGGCGGCGCTGGATAGGGGTATTCCCCGGGTGCTGCAGTATGCGGTGCGGGTGTACGGGCCTTACAAGCGACTGGCCGGGTATTCGAACCGGGCGACGGTGTTGGCGGGAGCTGCACCGCCAGCAGTGGGCGCGGTGACGGCGCAGACGCGGGCCGGCGGGATCGTGCTGCGGTGGCAGGCACGGGCGCCGGAGGCGGGGATGGAGATGAGGATGGTACGGACGCTGGTGGAGGCGAAGAAGCAGGCGCGGAAGAAGATCTCAATGACGGGCGCGGGGCCGGCGGAGCGGCAGGTGCTGGAGGTGAGCCTGGGGAAGCAGGACGCGGGAGAGGCGCTGGACAAGAATGCGGCGCTGGACCATGTATATACCTATGTGTTGCAGCGGGTGGTGAAGGTAGAGGTGAATGGGGCGACGGCGGAGCTGGATGGGGCGAAGAGTCCCGCTGTGACGGTGGATGCGAAGGATGTGTTTCCGCCGAGCGTGCCCAGGGGACTGGCGGCGGTGGCCGATGGGGAGGCGGGTGCGATTGATTTGTCGTGGGAGCCGAGCGCGGAGCCGGATACGGCGGGGTATATTGTGTATCGGCGGGTTATGGCTGGGGCGTGGCAGAGGATTTCGCCGGGTAAGGAACTGGTGACGGCTCCTGCATGGACGGATAAGACGGCGCAGCCGGGGGTTCGGTACGAATATGCGGTTGCGGCGGTGGACCGGGATGGAAACCAAAGCGCTCGGTCATCGTCAGTAGAAGAGAAATTACCGCGGCGGCGATAGCGCGGGCGCGGGCAAGAGCAGGGGACGAAAGGTAAGCAGAACGAGATGCGTTATTGCCGGTTCATGACCGAGTTTGGGCCGCAGTACGGGGCGGTAGAGGATCGCCCTGGAGAGCTGACGGGTGGAGAGTGGATTGAGCGGCTGCTGCCGCCGTTTGAGGAAGACCGGTGCGTGGCGACGTATGAGGGGAAGTTTTTGCCGGTTCCGATGGACCAGGTGGAATTGCTGGAGCCGGTGGTTCCATCCAAGATTGTGTGCATTGGGCGCAACTACAAGGCGCACGCGGCGGAGCTGGGCAACGATGTTCCGAAGGCGCCGCTGCTGTTTTTGAAGGCGCCGTCGTCGCTGCTGGCTCCGGGCGGCAAGATTGTGCTGCCGCCGGAGTCGGAACGGGTGGACTTTGAGGGCGAGCTGGCGGTGGTGATCGGGAAGCGCGCGCGGAAGATTGGTCCGGATGAAGATGTGCGGCAGTACATTCGCGGCTACACGATTGTGAATGACGTGACGGCGCGGGATCTGCAAAAGACGGACGGGCAGTGGTCGCGGGCGAAGGGCTTTGACACGTTTTGCCCGGCGGGGCCGGTGGTCACCGATGAGGTGGATCCGTTTTCGGGAGTGGGCGTGTTGACGCGGCTGAACGGGGAGATTCTGCAGGAGGGCAGCACGCGGGATTTGATTTTCCCGGTGGATGAGCTGCTGCGGTATATATCCGCGGCGATGACGCTGCTGCCGGGGGACGTGATTCCGACGGGGACGCCGGCGGGAGTGGCGGCGATGCATGCCGGTGATGTGGTGGAAGTTACGGTGGACGGGATTGGTAGACTGCGGAACGAGGTCACCGCTGGGTGATGCGCGCATCTAATTCAAGTGGGAACCCCTGAACAGCGGGAGAGGATGGCGCGCGGCCCGAACTACGCAAGGCGGCCGGCGGCAAGTGGCTACAATCAAGTGGCTACAATATAGACAAGATCCAGGAGGAAGAATGGGACAGAGTGAGCTTGCTCAGCTACGCAAAATGACGACCGTGGTGGCAGACACGGGAGATATCGATGCGATTGAGAAGGCGAAGCCGCAGGATGCGACGACGAACCCTTCGCTGATTACCAAGGCGGCCCAGATGGACGCCTACAAAGAAATTGTGGACAGCACGCTGAAGGAAGCCAAGAACCAGCTGGGCGACAGCGCGAGTCATAAGGAAGTAGCCAAGCTGGCGTTTGAGAACCTCGCCGTGGCCTTTGGCAAGAAGATTCTGGCCGTGGTGCCGGGCCGTGTTTCCACCGAGGTGGACGCGCGCCTTTCATATGACACCGAGGCCACCATCCAGCAGGCGCACTCCATCATTCAGAAGTATGCCGATGCGGGCATCGGCAAGGAGCGGGTGCTCATCAAGATTGCCTCCACGTGGGAGGGCATTCGCGCGGCCGAGCAACTGGAAAAGGAAGGCATCCACTGCAACCTGACGCTGCTGTTTGGCCTGCACCAGGCGATTGCCTGCGCGGATGCGGGCGTGACGCTGATTTCGCCGTTCGTGGGCCGCATTCTGGACTGGTACAAGAAGGACACTGGCAAGGACTATGTGGGTGCGGACGACCCCGGCGTGCAGTCTGTGACGAAGATTTACAACTACTTCAAGAAGTTCGGCTACAAGACGGTGGTGATGGGCGCAAGTTTCCGCAACATTGGCGAGATTGAGCAGCTCGCCGGCTGCGACCTGCTGACGATTTCGCCCGACCTGCTGGCCGAGCTGGACAAGAAGGAAGCCGAGCTGCCGCGCAAGCTCGATCCCGAGGCGGCGACGGGCATGCAGATTGAGCGGCTGCATATCGACAAGGCGACGTTTGACAAGATGCACGCCGAAGACAGGATGGCGAACGAGAAGCTGGCGGAAGGCATCAAGGGCTTCAGCGAAGCGCTGGAGAACCTGGAGCACATGCTGGCAACCCGGCTGGAAGAGATGCTGAGCGCGGAGCCTGTTGGGGCTAAGTAGCGTTCGGTTGAGTTAGGGAAAAAGCCCAGCCCCACAGGGGCTGGGCTTTTTTGTAGTGGTTAATTTGACATGGCTATAGCGAAGTAGGCGTTTGAAGATGAGGTCCCCCGGTAAGCATCGACGATTGGCGCGGATAGGCACCCCGGGACCGGGTTCCGTTATGATAGGAGTCTTCCGGAGGTTGCCTGCAAATGCCTACACACATGGTCAATCTTGACGCGTTGATTCGTAGGGAAGATTTCACCGTAAGTATTGACTCGAAGAAGACTTCTGCTCTAAGCCAGGACACTAAAATGAAGGTCCTTGAGCTTGAACCGTCGAGTCTAATGTTCAGGTTCCTCCGCAAGCCAGATTTTCAGCGCACAACATCGCACTGGACTCCGGCTAAGGTCGCTGGATTCATTCATAGCTTTGTGTCAGGAGACTTGATCCCTGCGCTCATCTTCTGGCAGTCCGAAACGAGCGGGATTTTTGTGATCGATGGTGCGCACCGCCTGAGCGCGCTTATTGCGTGGGTGCATGATGATTACGGAGACGGGGGCATATCCCTGCAATTCTTTGAAACGATTGCCCCCGAACAGACAGCCGCTGCAAATGAAACGAGAAGGCTTGTTGCATCGCTAGTGGGCTCCTATAACGAAATTAAGCATGGTGCGAACCTCACCCCGGAACGCGAACGCATTGCTGGCAATCTCGCTTCAGGGGGTGTGACGCTTCAGTGGGTTCAGGGCGACGCTTCACGAGCGGAGAGGTCATTCCACACAATCAATACCGAGCAAACACCGATTGGTGATCTAGAAGTGCGTCTTATCCGTGATAGGAAGTGCGCGAATGCTATCGCCACTCGCGCTCTTGTTGGTGCTGGCACGGGCCGGTACTCTCCGCCCTCCTTTTCCGAAACTGTAAATGCTGAAATCAAGAAACTCGCTAAGGAAATTTACGAAGATCTCTTCGTCCCGCCGTTGGAAACACCGATCAGAACGCTCGATTTGCCTGTAGCGGGTAGGGGGTACTCCGCAGAGACTATGAAGCTGATCCTCGACTTTGTGGAGTTCGTGAATCCGTTGCCGGGGCGAGATAAGAGTATCCCGAAGCGCAGGGGAGCGAAGGCCGATATCTTGGCTCCAACGATGGAGATTGATGGTGACGGCTCTCACACAATCGCATTCCTGGAAAAGGTTCGCCGCGCATCCTCAAGAGTCGCGGGTAAGAGACCCAAGTCATTAGGTCTGCACCCAGCAGTGTATTTTTACAGCGCCACAGGGAATTACCAACCCGCAGCATTTCTAGCGGCAATAAAGTTGGTTCAGCAGATGGAGCTTCAAGGGAGCCTGAGCCGTTTTACTGACTGTCGCCACGATTTTGAGGAGTTATTGGTTAAACACAAGTACCTAATAAACCAAATCGTAAGAAAGCTTGGTTCGGGTCAGCGGAGCTTGAATGCTGTTTACAGGCTATATCGCTACGTTTATGAGGGGGTTGAACAGGGTAGGTCAGAAGAGGAGATTATTCCCAAGATAGTCGAGGAAGAGGCAATGGCATTTTTGAAACCGATAGTGGACTTTGACAAGGGGGTGAGGCAAGACTTCACCAGAGAGCGCAAATCGGCCCTATTCCTCGCGGAGGCGTTGAAGACCGCTGCGCGCTGCAATATTTGCAGTGCGCGGCTACATCGTAATTCCATCAATATTGATCACGTCATTGACAAGAAGCATGGAGGAGGCGGTTCCGAGGACAATGGGGCACTCACTCATCCATACTGCAATAGCACCCACAAGGAGTGGCAGAGGCAAAATGCTTCAGCTGATCCTAGAAATATCCCACCGCCACAGTAGGAGAGACGATGGCTC
>CAZWSD010000024.1:13653-17242 GCA_964636535.1 uncultured Acidobacterium sp.
TTTTTAAGTTGGCTCCGACTTTCTCAATTTATCTGCAGCTTCCTCCGCTGGGTTGGCTCGCTTGGCGCGAGCCAACTCCGGTCGGAATGACAATTTTTCTGGGGGTTGGGCTTGTGGCTGAGTGTGGTTGCTCGCGGTTTCCTTCCTGCATCTGATGGATGTTGGAGGGCTTCATGATCTATCAGAAGCAGTCTCGTTATTCGGTGGATGAGGTGGATGGTCCTTTGCGGGCGGCAGCGGCGCGGCACAAGTTTGGCGTGCTGGGTGTGCTGGACATGACGTCCACGCTCCGGAACAAGGGCATTGAGCTGGGGCAGGAGGTGCGGGTGTATGACATCTGCAATCCTCAGGCGGCGGCGCAGGCTTTGGGTGCGAATCCTGCTACGGCAACTCTGCTGCCCTGCCGCATTGCCGTCTACAGCAGCGGAGAGGGCAGCGTGATTGCCATGGTGAATCCGACGGACCTGTTTGCCGCGAGCGGGCTGGAGATGACGGGGTCGCTGGCAGCGGATGTGGAGCGGGAGATGAGGGCAATCCTCGACGAGGCGGCTGCGTAGCTGCGGGCATGGAGCTCTGAGCGGACTTTGTGGTGAGGATCTTTCATTTCCGCGCAGGCCAGAAGCGGCCGCCATTGGCGACGATTTCCATTTGTAGCTGAGATAAGTGCAAATAGCAGAGGCAGCCGCGGGGCTGCCTCTTTTGGCGTTGGAGATGGTTGCAAGCTAGGCGTTGACGGGCTGTTCGGCGGCGACGTTGACGGGGGTGAGCCAGCCGAAGCGGTCGGGCTTGAGTCCGTTGGCGATGCCGTAGAACTCCTCGCCGAGCTGCTTGGTGAGGGGCCCGGTGCTGCCGTCGCCAATGAGGATGCGGTCGACGGAGCGGATGGGTGTGACCTCGGCGGCGGTGCCGACGAAGAAGACCTCGTCGGCGATGTAGATCATTTCGCGAGGGATGCCCTGCTCGACGATGGGAATGCCGATGTGACGGGCGAGGGTGAGGATGGAGTCGCGGGTGATGCCGGAGAGGACGGAGTTGGCGAGCGGCGGGGTGTAGAGGACGCCATTGCGGACGAGGAAGAGATTTTCTCCGGAGCCTTCGGCGAGGTAGCCGTTGGTATCGAGGGCGATGCCTTCGGAGTAGCCGTTGACGTCGGCTTCCATGCGGATGAGCTGGGAGTTCATGTAGTTGGCGCCGGCCTTGGCGAGCCCCGGCATGGTGTTGGGGGCGAGGCGATTCCAGGAGGAGATGCAGACGTCCGCGCCCTGGTCACCGGTGACGTATTTGCCCCAGGGGAAGTTGGCGATGTAGATCTCGACGGGGGAGTTTTTGGGGTTGACGCCGATTTCGCCGTAACCGCGGAAGGCGATGGGTCGGATGTAGCAGGGGGCGATGGAGTTGGCCTCGATGAGTTCGACGACGGCCGAGCAGAGCTGGTCGAGGGAGTAGGGGATGGGCATGCGGTAGATGCGGGCGGAGTCGAGGAGTCGCTGCATGTGCTCGGGGAGGCGGAATACGGCGGCGCCCTGGGGCTGGCCGTAGCAGCGGATGCCTTCAAAGACGGAAGAGCCGTAGTGGACGACGTGGCTCATGACGTGAATCTGGGCCTTGTCCCAGGGGATGAGGTTGCCGTTGTGCCAGATCTTGCTGGTGGGGTGAATGGGCATTTTGGGGCGCGGCTCCTTTGCGGTGAATCCAACTAGAGATTATAGCCGGGGGGCAAGGGGGATGCTGCGGAGCGCGCGTATGGCGGGGCGGAGCGGGTTGGGGGTGGTGAGGCGAAAATGTGCGGAGAAAAGGTGGCTGGGGTTGGAAGTTCTGCGATGATGGCTGGAAGGTTGTTCTGAAGGAGCCGATTCCGGATGGTTTCGCCTGCTACTGCCGCTCATGACGCGCTGCACTCGCCGATGGTGAGGTTTTCGCTGCTGGCGCTGAGCTCGATTTTCTTCTTGGTGGATCCGTTTGCGGCGATTCCCTCGTTTATCGCGCTGACGGAGGGGGCCGATGCGCGGGGGCGGGCGCGGATGGCGTGGCGGGCATCGCTGACGTGTTTTATTGTGCTGACGGCGTTTGCGATGGCGGGGCAGTACATCTTCAGCCTGTTCGGGATCAAGCTGCCGGCCTTTGAGCTGGCGGGAGGGCTGATTTTGCTGCTGATTGGCATCGACATGCTGCAGGCGAAGCGTTCGCCGACGCAGGAGCGGAGCGATGAGGCCGAAGAGGCGGCGCGGAAGGATGACGCGAGCATTGTGCCGATGGGGATACCGATGCTGGCGGGTCCGGGCGCGATCTCAAGCGTGATGGTGCTGGTGGGCGAGTCGCAGAACTGGTGGCAGATGGGGGCGATCCTGGTGTCGATAGCGGTCACGGCGCTGGTGAGCTACGGAGTGCTGGTGGGCGCGGACCGGATTCGGCGGGTGCTGGGCGAGACCGGGATACGTATTTTGGTGCGGATTATGGGTCTGCTGCTGGTGGCGCTGGCGATGCAGCTTTTCGTGAACGGGCTGACGGAGCTGGGGGTGATTCCGCGGTAAAGAAGGGTGCAAGGTGTGGAAACGGGCCGGGTGGGCATGTTGGGAGTCGCTGTGGGCGTGGGTTTGGTTAGCTTTTCAACAACTTCTGGCAGTTTTCAACAGTTGCGGGGAAGGCGGGGCATTGCTAATATCCATCTTGTCGCTGCGGTGCGGAAAACGGTGCCAAGGCGGTGAAGTGCAGTGGAAGCGAATGATGGAACGCTTCTGGTGACGAGCAGCACGAGAGAGTTGCAGGGAGAATGGAATCCTGCTAATCTGGTACTCGGTTGTAAGGCACTGGAAGACGCCTCCGGAAGCAGGCTGGAGCTTGCTGAGGATGCAGGCAAAAGGTTCGAAGGGCGCAAGGCGCGCCTCATCCAAGCCACAAACCATTGCGACTATCGGCTGAGTGCCGTTCGGAGTCCTTTACTCCGAAGCGATCTTTACGAGTTTTGGCGTTGTGTTCGGGCTGAATTCGAGGCCCGGCGCGCGGACAGATTGAGAGCAGGCGGCGAGTTAGAAAAAACTTCCGAAAATGCTTGACAGGGAATTGAAATTCTCGATAGTCTGGGAAAGCGCGTCAAAAGCAGCGCGACAAGTTCGAGGACGGCAGCCGCGAGGCTGTTATCCCGATCCAGCAGCCCGCTCAGGCGGTTCCTGCAGGGATCTTTGACAATCAGGTTGAACATGCCAGTCGTGAGAATACAGAAAGATCTGGTTTGATCATTCTCACTAAATTAGTGCCCCGCAGTCTTTCGAGCATTGCGGGGACGGTTCCTCTGTTGACCTCCGTCAACAGAAGGTAACCCTCAGGTTTCAAACGAGAGTTTGATCCTGGCTCAGAATCAACGCTGGCGGCGTGCCTAACACATGCAAGTCGCACGAGAAAGGGGAGCAATCCCTGAGTACAGTGGCGCACGGGTGAGTAACACGTGACTAACCTACCCTCGAGTGGGGAATAACTTCGGGAAACCGAGGCTAATACCGCATAATACCCACGGGTCAAAGGAGCAATTCGCTTGAGGAGGGGGTCGCGGCCGATTAGCTAGTTGGCGGGGTAATGGCCCACCAAGGCAGTG
>CAZWSD010000025.1:0-16745 GCA_964636535.1 uncultured Acidobacterium sp.
ATGGACGAGCAGAGCCTGCTGTCTCCGCAACTCCTCGACCTCGCCCGCTGGATATCCCAGTACTACCTCGCCCCTATCGGCGAAGTCCTCCGCGCCATGCTGCCGCTCGTGGCTGAGGTACGCCGCCAGGTGCTCTTCCGCATCACTGACGCGGGCCGCGAAGCGCTCTTTGCCGGCGCCCAGCAAGGCTCCTCTCGTCGCTCGCGTCTCACCGCCGAGCAGCAGGATCAGGAATATGCTGTCCTCAACTACCTCGAATCCGGCGAACCGGCCCGCGCCTCCGCCATCCGATCCAAGACCGGTGCCAAGGCCGACCTGCTGCGAAGTATGCTCCGCAAGCGTTGGCTTACCCGCGAAATCGCGGCTGAAGCACGCCCCGCGCGCCGCACTGTTCGCGTCGCTCGCCTCGCTCAAAGCCTCGGCGGCCAAACCCGCCTGCCCAAACTCAACTCCAATCAACAGGCGATCCTTGCCGCCCTCGCCGGGTTCGAATCCGGCATTCCAGTGGCCCAATTACGCGAGCTGGAAGTCCCCGACTCAAGCCTCGGCACGCTCGTCCGCCGCGGCCTCGTCACCCTCCAGGACAACCCCGCCGATTTCATCGTCTCTGGCCTCAAGTTGCGCGACCATCCCACCTTCACGCTCAACCCAGCCCAGCAAAAGGCCCTCGCGAGCATCACTGAAGCTGTAGACGAAGGCGGCTTCCGCCCCCATCTGCTTCACGGCGTCACCGGTTCAGGCAAAACTGCCGTCTATCTCGCCTCCATGCAGCACGCGCTCCAGCGCGGCAAATCCTCCATCCTGCTCGTTCCGGAAATCGGCCTCACTCCCCAAATGGCCGCGCAGCTTCATCGCACCTTCGGCCCCGAAGTCGCCCTTCTGCACTCCGCCTTGCTGCCCGAAGAGCGCGCCGAACAGTGGCATCGCATCCGTCGCCGCGAGGCCCGCGTCGTCGTCGGCACCCGCTCGGCCATCTTCGCTCCGGTCGAAGACTTGGGCCTCATCCTCGTCGACGAAGAGCACGACAGCAGCTACAAGCAGGAATCCGCCCCTCGCTACCACGCCCGCGACACCGCCGTCATGCGCGCCAAACTCGCTGGGGCAACCGTCGTCATGGGCTCCGCAACGCCTTCGCTGGAAACCTGGCGCAACGCCGCGGAAGGGAAGTACGCCCGCATCGAACTCCTCGAGCGCGTCCACCAGCGCCCCATGCCCGAAATCGAGCTCATTGACATGCGCCGCGAATTCCAGGAAACCGGGGCCGAGCAGCTCTTCTCCCGCACTCTCATCGACCAGATTCAGACCACGCTCGAGCGCGGCGAGCAGGCCATCGTGCTGCTGAACCGCCGCGGCTACTCCTTCGTCGTGCTCTGCCGCGCCTGCGGGGAAAAACTCCAGTGCGAAAACTGCTCCATCTCGCTCACCTACCACAAGGCCGTGTTCGCACCCGATGAGCCCGCTCCCGTCGGCCAGCATCTCGAATGTCACTATTGCGGTTACAAAAAAAACATCCCCAGGCTCTGCCCCAAATGCGGCAGCGAGCACCTCTATTTCCTCGGCGCCGGCTCCCAGCAAGGCGAGGAACGCCTGCAGGAAATCTTCCCCTCCGCTCGCATTGGCCGCATGGATCGCGACACCGTCCGCGGCCGGCACGATATGGAACGCCTGCTCGCCAAACTTCACGCCGGCGAAATCAATCTTCTTGTCGGCACACAGATGATCGCCAAAGGCCATGACATCCACGGCGTCACGCTCGTCGGCGTTGTCGGTGCTGACCACGCCCTCGGCTTGCCCGACTTCCGCGCCGCCGAACGCACCTTCCAGCTCCTTACCCAGGTCGCCGGGCGCGCCGGGCGCGGCGAGCTGCCCGGCAAGGTCATCGTCCAGACTTACTACCCCGAGCACTACGCCATCCAGTGCGCTCAGCGCCACGACTTCCACGGCTTTGCCCAGCGCGAGATGAAGTACCGCCGCTGGATGCGGTATCCGCCCTTCGCCGCCATTACCAACATCGTTCTCCAGAGTGAAGACTTCGGCCAGCTCACCGCTTGGGCCGCGGCCCTCGGCCGCTGGTTCGCCGCCGCCGAATTTGAAGACGTCCGCGTACTCGGTCCTGCCACCGCGCCCATCGCGCGCATCAAGCGGATGCACCGCATGCACCTGCTTCTAAAGTCGGAATCGCGCCAGTCCCTCCAGCGCGTCCTGCGCCTCGCCCGCCATCATGCCGAGGAACTGGGTATCCCGCCGCGCAATCTCACCATCGATGTCGACGCCGTTCACCTCATGTGAAGGCAGCGCGTTCAGCTCAACCTACCACCCAAGTACGACAGGTTCCATCTCCAGCAATACACCAAACCTCTCCCGCACCGCCCCCCCGATCCGCTCCGCCAGCGCCAGCACCTCGTCAGACGTTGCTCCGCCGAGATTGATCAGCGCCAGGGTATGCTTGCTCGAGATTCCTGCCCGCCCCATCGTGTATCCCTTGGCAAACCCCGCATGCTCCACCAGCCACGCCGCCGGCATTTTCACGCGTCCTTCACCTGCCGGATACGACGGCACTGCCTCACTCGAAGCCGTCTCAATCCTCGCAAAATGCACCGCATCCATCACCGGATTCTTGAAAAAACTCCCCGCGCTGCGACAATCCGCCTCGCCTTCCAAAATCAGCATGCCCTTGCCGTGCCGAATCTCTCGCACCGCCGCGCTCACTTCCCTCAGCGTCGCCTTCGTCCCGGCAGGGAAGCGCCGCTGCAGGTCCGCATAACTCAGTCGCGGCTCGCCCCCAGCCCGCAGCCTGTACATCACAGCCGTCACAATATAACGCCCTCGCGCCATAGAGTTGAAAATGCTGCGACGATACCCAAACCCGCACTCCCCCGCCCCCAGCTCGACAAATTTGTCTGTCTCGGTATCAAATGCGCGGACCTTGACAATCGTTTCCGCCACTTCCTGCCCATACGCGCCCACATTCTGCACCGGGGTCGCGCCCACCGTTCCGGGAATTCCCGCCAGGCACTCAATTCCCGCCATGCCGCGCTCCACCGCGTGCGCTACAAACGCATCCCACGACTCACCGGCGCCAACCTCAAAGCAATCCCCATCTTGCCGGATGCCCCGCAGCCCCACATGCATCACCAGGCCCGCGAATCCCGCATCCCGCACCAGCAGGTTGCTACCCCCGCCAAGCACAAAAAAGTGGAGCCCCCGCCTCCGCGCAAACTCCACTCCCTCCGCCACATCTTCTTCGGTTCCGACCTCTGCAAACCACCGGGCAGGTCCGCCAATCTGCAAGGTCGTAAAGGGGGCCAGCGATACCAACTCTTCAAAGCGCATCCTTGTCACAGCATCTCACGATGCACGCCGCCGCGACGAGCTGGGATCACACCACCCTCACCTTGTTCGGCGCCGGCAACTTGTCCCGATACCGCAGCATCAACCCCACCAGCTTGCGTGCCGCCCAGTACCGTGGCACATATCTCTGCGGACTTGACAGGCATCGCAGCAGCCACCCCACTCCCATCCGATCCGCCCACACCGGAATCCGCACCTGGTCGCCGCTCAGAAACGCTATCGCCGCTCCTATGCAGTGAATGCTAGGCCGGTAATCCAGGCTTTGCTTGATGTACAGTCCCAGCCGCTCCTGCGTGCCGCCCCCCACCGTCACAATAATGTGCTTCGGCTTCAGCGCTTCCAGTTTCCCGATCAGAGCCCGGTCCTCAATCTCCGCCGCGTACATAGGCGCCAGGTAAACGTGCGAGTTCGGCACAACGATGCCCTGCGAGCCCAGCCACTCCAGGTTGCGCGCAGCGCTTTCCGGGCTGGCCATGATCCACAACGTATTCCCCTGCAGTCGCACCTCGGGCTCCAGCAGCAGCCGCCGCAGGTATTCCAGGCCCGAAACCCGCCGAATCTTCTCCCCATGCAGAAGGTTCCACACCAGCACCATCAGCGCGCTATCGGTAATGGCGAGATCAGCTTCCAGCAACGCATCGCGATACCCGCCCTGTGTGGGCAGGTCTTTCAGCGCCGGCGCCGCAGGAACAACTAGCAGCCCTCCGTTGCTTTTCATTCGCTCCACGCTCTGCCGGGCGGTTCCAGTGAAGAACCGAACACCAAGAATCTGTTTGTATGGATGGCTTTCCATCTTCACCCGATTCACTCCCGCAGTCGTATCCCAGGCTCCGTCGCGCGCAACAAGAGTTGTGACTATCGTAACGTATGCCAGCTCGAAACCAATAGCGAATCCGCCAATTCGGCAAGACGTGCCACACCCATCCGATGCTCCTCATACCGCCGCCTATCGAGCTCATGCCTTCCCAGCAACCATCCCGCCGAGCGCCCGCCAAACGGGCATCTAAGCCTGTTTCGCTTCCAGTTCCGCCCATCGGGTATAAAGCTCGTCCACAGCCAGTTGCGCCTGTTCCATCTCAGCCAGCGCCGCTTGCAGTCTCACCGCATCCACCACCACCTCCGGATCCTCCAGCGCCTGTCGCCGCTTCTGCAGCACCGCCTCGGCCTCGGCGATGCGGTCCTCAATCGTCGCCCACTCCCGCGCTTCCAGGTAGCCAAGCTTCCTTTTCGCAACGGGCGCCGCCGCAGCGCTCTGGCAACGGGCTTCTGCCGTCTTTGCCGCCGTCTCCGCCTTGCGCGCCGCTTCCTGCTCGGCCATCCACGCTTCGCATTGCGCATAATCGGCAAAGCTCGCTGTGCCGCCTTGCCCATCCAGCCCAATCACCACGCTCGACACCCGGTCCAGCAAATACCGGTCGTGCGTCACCAGCAGTACCGCCCCCGGATAATCCGTCAGGTTCTCCTCCAGAATCTCCAGCGTAGGAATATCCAGATCATTCGTAGGCTCGTCAAGAATCAGCAGGTCCGCCGGCTGCAGCATCATTCGCGCCATCAGAACCCGCGCCCGTTCGCCCCCGCTCAGCCGTTCCACCGGCTGATTCAACTGTTCCCCCGTGAAAAGAAACCGCGCCGCCCACGACGCTACATGCACCACGCTGCCATTCACCACCACCGCGTCGCTATCCGGAGCCAGCGCTCGTCGCAGCGTCTGGTTGCCGTCCAGTTGCCGCGCCTGCTCAAAATACGTCACCTTCAGCGCGTTCGCCCGCTTGATCGTCCCCGCCTCCGGCTCAATCTCACCCGAAATCAGCCGGAGCAGCGTCGTCTTGCCGCTGCCATTGGGACCAACAATCCCCACGCGAGCCCCGGCCACAACAGGGAAGTTCAGCTCCGAAAACAGCTTGCGATCATCCACCGAATACTCCACAGCCTCCAGCTCCACCAGCCGCTTCGTCTGCCTGTCCGTGGCCGCAAAGTCAATCCCCGCCGTCCCCGTCTTCATGCGGCCGCTCACATCAGCCAGCTCGTCCATCAGCTCGTAGGCCTTGTCGATCCGCGCCTTCGCTTTGGTCGCACGCGCCTTCGGACCACGCCGCAACCACTCCTGCTCCACGCGCACCCGATTCTCGAGCGACTCCTGACGCTTCGCCTCGCTCGCCAGAAACGCTTGCTTCGCATCCAGAAAATCCGAATACGTCCCCTGCTTTCGAAACACGCCCGAGGGATACGCCCTGCTCAGCTCTGCAATCTCCCTCGCAAAATTCTCCAGAAAATACCGGTCGTGGCTGATCGCCACCGTCGCAAAACCCGCCTGCTCAATCAACTCTTCCAGCCACGCAATCCCCGCCAGGTCCAGGTGATTCGTCGGCTCGTCCAGCAGCAGCACGTCAGGCATCTGCACCAGCCCTCGCGCAATGGCCAGCCGCTTCTTCCACCCGCCGGAAAGGGAAGAGGCCTCCACCTCAAAATCGGTAAACCCAGCCTTGCCCAGCGTGGCGCGCAGCCGCGTCTCCCACTCATCATGAGGGATCTTCGCCCGCTCCAACGCCGCTTCCAGCACGCCCCGCACCGTCATCTCGGGCGCAAACTGAGAATCCTGCTCGATGTACACCAGCCGCGCGCCGCCGCGCAGCGTTACCTCGCCGGAATCCGGCTCTTCTTCCCCAGCAAAGATGCGCAGCAGCGTCGACTTCCCGCTGCCGTTGGGCCCGATCACGCCGATGCGGTCGCCGTCGTTCACGGTAAAGGAAATCTCCAGGAATAACGGCGTCGCGCCAAAGGCCTTGCTTACAGATTGTGCGTTTAAAAGAAGAGGCAATCTACTTTATCCCCGGCTAATTGTGTTTGCGCCGAAGGCGGCCCGCCCGTGCGGTCAGCACCGCGTCCGCCCCTGCGGCAAGCAGCTAGCGAACCGCGGCCACTGCTCCTTCGTACTCGCTCAATGGCCCCTTGAAGTCTTCAATTTCACCGTCCTTGAAGTGCCAGACGCGCGTCCCGACCTCGTCGATCAGGTCGTAGTCGTGCGTCACCAGCAGCACGGTGCCTTCGTACCGCTGCAGCGCCTGGTTCAGCGCCACAATCGACTCCAGATCGAGGTGGTTCGTCGGCTCGTCGAGAATTAGAATATTCGGCTTCTCCAGAATCATCTTGCAGAAGAGCAGCCGTGCCGTTTCGCCACCGGAAAGCGCCTCGATCGGCTTCATGCCTTCTTCGCCGCGGAAGAGCATCTGGCCCAGAATTCCGCGAATATCCTCCGTCGTCGCCTCCGGATCAAACTGGTGCAGCCACTCCGCCACTGTCATCCCCGGCGCAATCAATCCCGTGGCATCCTGCGGAAAATACCCGATCTGCGCTGCGTGTCCCCACTTGATCTCGCCCGCATCCAGCGTAAAATCCTTGTCCCTCAGCTCAGGATCCACCGACAGCAAACACTTCAGCAGCGTCGTCTTGCCCTGCGCGTTCCGTCCCAGCAGGCAGATCTTTTCGCCGCGCATCACCATGCCGTCAAAGCCCTGGATCACTTCCAGGTCGCCATAGCTCTTGCGAATTCCGGCAAATTCAATGGTCTGCTTACCCGAAGGCCGCTTCTGATCAATCCGAATGTAGGGCCGCTGAATATTCGACTTGGCCAGGTCGTTCGTCTGCAGCCGTTCCACTTCCTTGCGGCGGCTCGTTACCTGGCTGGAACGTGTACCGGCGGCAAAGCGCGCGATAAACTCGTTCAACTGCGCAATCTTCTTTTCCCGTTGCGCATTCTCCGACTCCAGACGCGAACGCACCTGCGTCTTCGCCATCACCATATCGTCATAGCCTCCCGTGTAGGTGATGATGGTCTGGTAATCGATGTCCGCCGTGTGCGTCGTCACGCTGTTCAAAAAGTGGCGGTCGTGCGAAATCGTAATCAGCGTGCCTTCGTACTTCAGCAGAAAATTCTGCAACCACTGGATCGAATCCAGATCGAGGTGGTTCGTAGGCTCGTCCAGCAGGAGCGCCTGCGGCTTGCCGAAGAGCGCCTGCGCCAGAAGCACGCGAACCTTCTGTCCGCCCTGCAGTTCGCCCATCTTGCGCTCGTGCAACTCGTCGGGAATATCGAGCCCCTGCAGCAGGATGGCCGCATCGCTCTCGGCCGTGTAGCCGTCTTCCTCGCCTACAATGCCTTCCAACTCGCCCAGCCGCATGCCGTCCTCATCGGTCAGCTCGGCCTTTGAGTAGATCTCATCGCGCTCTTCCATCGCGGCCCACAGCGGGCCATTGCCCATAATTACGGTGTCAATCACGCGATATGCGTCAAACGCGAACTGGTCCTGGCGCAGCACTCCGAGCTTCTTTGGGCGCACCACGGTGCCTTTCTGCGGGTCCAGTTCGCCCGTCAGAATCTTCATAAAAGTCGACTTGCCGGCTCCGTTCGGCCCCGTCAAACCATAGCGCCGGCCCACCGTAAAGGTGACCGCGACATCCTCAAACAATACTTTGGCGCCGTAGCGCATGCTTACGTTGTTCACTGAAATCATAGGGATCTATATCAAGTGTAAAGGGAACGGCGCGGTTTACAGGCCATCGGTCGCCTGTTTTCGCCGTACCTTCATCTTACCTTCTAATTCGATGGGTATCAGCCCATCGGCTGGTTGTTGTATCGCCTTGCACCATCCCGGCGAACGCGGCGTCGCTTCGGTACACTTTTTGCGCCGGATATCACCCTCCCGCATCTGTCAATCATGGGCAAACAGTACGCGCAGATAGATTCCATGCACCGCGAATTCATCGAGCGCCAGCATATCTTCTTCACGGCTTCCGGCACTGTCGAAAGCCGGATCAATATCTCCCCAAAAGGACTCAACGCCTTCCGCATTCTCGATGACAACACGGTCGCCTATCTGGACCTCACCGGCAGCGGAAATGAGACTGCAGCCCACCTCCGCGCCGACGGCCGTCTGACCCTCATGTTCTGCGCCTTTGAAGATCGCCCGCAGATTCTTCGCCTCTATGGCCATGGCCGCACCATCCCGCGGGGCAGTGCAGAGTATGCGCAGATTCTTCAATCCGCCTTCGCGAACACCGAGCAACCGGGCGCGCGCCAGATTGTCATTCTCGACGTTGACTTTGTCCAGACGTCCTGTGGATTCGGCGTCCCGCTCTTCGAATATACGGGTGAACGTTCCAACCTCATCGACTGGGCCGCCAACAAAGGCGATGAGGGCCTTCAAATCTACCGTCGCGAGAAAAACTCCCGCAGCATCGACGGCCTTCCCACCGCCCTATGCGAAGACGAAAGAACCGCACTGCCGTAGAGCAATGCTGTCTTTCTGTTCCTTCGATTTCTTAGTGGATAAAGTGCATGATCAACTGGTTGGTCGCCAGCGCGCCCAGGTAGGCCAGCGCGCTCATGTAGGCAAACTGCAGCGCGGGCCAGCGCCAGCTGTTCGTCTCGCGCTTCACGATTGCCAGCGTTGAGGTGCACTGCATCGCAAAGGCGAAGAACACCAGCAGAGCCATCGCTCCGCCCAGCGTCATGCCGTGCCGCAGGGCCGCCTGCAAGTGCAAGGCCTGCGTCGCCGGATCCGCCCCATACAGCGTCCCCAGCGTGCCCACAATCACCTCGCGCGCCACAATCGAGCTGAGAAGCCCAATGCCGATCTTCCAGTTGAAGCCCAAGGGAGCAATCGCCGGCTCTATCAGGTGGCCCAGCCTGCCAATCAGACTGTCGGCCAGCGTCGTATGAAAGGGCACATTCGCCAGCACCCACAGCACTACCGTCACGCTCAAAATGATCGTGCCTGTCTTCTGCGTGAAGAGCTTCCCCCGGTCATAAAGCCGCAATGCCAGTGAGCGCACTGTCGGCATCCGGTACTGCGGCAACTCCAGAATGAATGGCGTTGACGAGGCCTTCAGGATCGACGACTTCAGCAGCCGAGCCGTCGCCACCGCTGCCACAAACCCCAGTGCATACAGCCCCACCATCGCCGTCGCCTGTAGCCCCAGCAGCCCCCCAAGCACCGGTTTGTCCGGAATAAACGCCGCGATAATCAGCAGGTAAATCGGCAGCCGCGCCGAGCAGGTCATAAACGGCGCCACCAGGATCGTCGCATACCGGTCGCGCTTGTTCTCAATCGTCCGCGTCGCCATGATCGCCGGTACCGCGCACGCATAGGCTGACAGCAGGGGAATAAACGCCTTGCCGTTCAGCCCGATAGTCCGCATAAAACGGTCGGCAATCAGAGCCGCACGCGCCAGGTAGCCGGTATCCTCCAGCACGCCGATAAACAAAAACAGCAGCAGTATCTGCGGCAAAAACACCAGCACTGACGCTACGCCGCGCCACATGCCGTTAATCACAAACGATTCCAGCCAGCCGTGCCCCAGGAATCGCCCCACAAAATCGCCCAGCGCGTACAGTACGTCACCGAATGCGTAACTCAGCGGATTCCCAAGCGTGAACACCGCCTGGAAGACCGCAAACACCACCATCAAAAACGTCAGCGGTCCCCAGACCGGGTGCAGCAGCACATTATCGATTCGCCGCGTCCAGTCCGACGACAACGGCGCCTTGTACCGCGTCCGCGAGCTGATCCCCGTGGCCCATTGCCGGTACGACCGTGCGTTGCCCATCACAGGCAGCTCCAGCCTCGGCGTCTGCGCCGCGCCCTCCGGTGCCTCCGCCTCGCCGCTCTTGCGCTGCAAAAACTGCGCAATCGCATCCAGCCCCACGCCCCGTGACGCGCTGATCTTCGCCACCGGCGTGCCTAGCTCCTGCGCCAGCGCCAATGGATCCACCTCGCCGCCCCGGCTCTCCATCAGGTCGGTCATATTCAGCAGCACCAGCGTTGGCAGCCCCATCGCCAGTACCGGAGCGGCCAGCATCAATTGCCGGCGCAGGTGCAGGGAATCCAGCACCAGCAGCACCGCGTCCGGCTTCGGCGTGCCCGGCATCTCGCCCTTCAGCACTTCCACCGTTACCCGCGAGTCCTCCGAGTAGCTATCAAAGCTGTAAATCCCCGGTAAATCCACCAGCAGCAGGTCCGCGCGTCCGATGCCCTTCATCCGGCCCGTATGCTGCTCCACCGTCACGCCCGGATAATTCGCCACCTTCTGCCGTAAGCCCGTCAGGCGATTAAAAAGCGTAGACTTGCCCGAGTTCGGCGGGCCCACCAGCGCTACCGTCTGAAGCTTGCCCGCAATCCGGGGCTCCTCTGTCGTGATGTCAATGGTTTCTGTGCCGCAGCAACTACTCATAGATCCTCGGTTGTAGCCCGCACCACGATCGATCTCGCCGTCTCGCGCCGCAGGGCAATCTCAAATCCGTCAATCGAATACACCGTCGGGTCCCCCGCCGGCGCCCGCCTTATCACCACCACCCGCGCTTCTGGCACAAAACCCATGTGCATCAGGTGATGCTGCATCGCATCCGGCAACTCCAGCGTCTCCACTACGCCCGCCGTTCCCACCGGTAATTCGCTCAACGCCAGTACGGTTCCCATTGCCCAAGGCTCATAATAACGCATATAGGACCAAAATGCTCGCATATCGGGGAGCTTTTCTGCCGGCGTACTTCTGTTGGAAATATCCGGCACAACTTGGCAACCAAAAACGGCCGCTGCCGCACAGTGTCTACGGCTGGCTGGGATCAGGAAATGCGCTCTGTCAACCCTGATCCATCAACGGCGAAGTATAACGATGGTAACCACAAAGGAAATGTGATGACCGACACACTCACTCCAGAAAAACTAGCCGAAACGCTACACCTGCCCGGCCCGCCTGCCCAACTGCCCCCGCTCGTCGAAGCTCTCTGGTGGGATGCCAAAGGCAGCTGGACCCGCGCCCACGAAATTGCCCAGCAAATCCATACCCGCGACGCCGCCTGGGTTCACGCCTACCTCCACCGCAGCGAAGGTGACCTCGAAAATGCCGGTCACTGGTATCGCAACGCGGGCCGCCCCGTTTCCACCCTCCCACTCGACGAGGAATGGCGCGAAATCGCCTCCGCATTGCTCACCTCCTGAGCGGCCGCCATCCGGCAACCTCGTCCGGCTTGTTCTCCCCCGCAAAAATTTCCGCAGGCTCCCAGGCATCTCGCCACTCCCTCCTGCCGCATCGCAGCAATGTAGGGCACTGTTTGTTTGACCGACCCGCCCTCGGCCACATTCACAGCGTCCCGCAGTGAACTCTTCTTCACTGGAGGTACCTGCCATGCAGCGCTACCGCTTTGCGATCCTCTTCCTGCTGCCCGTCATCGTCTTCAGCGCTTCCCCTGCTCGCGCCCAGACCACCGTCGCGGTCAGCGCCCTCGGATCCATCCGCTCTGATAGCGGTAATGACGTCATTCGCCAGGTACCTGCCAACAGCGCGGGATTCATGCTGGAGCTCCGCCACATCTCCGACCCGCTCGTGGGTTACGACCTCTCCTACTCTTTCCGCGGAGCCGACCAGCTCTACGAATACCGCGGCCCGGCCTGCGTAGGTTCCGCATGTCCGCCAACCGCCCAGCCCGTCAATGCCGACGCCCACCAGCTCGCCCTCAACTGGGTCGTTTCCTTGCCCATCTCAAATGTGCGTGTCTTTGCACTCGCCGGTGGCGGCTTCGAGCGATTCGAGCCCAGCAGCTCACAGGCCGCCCCGACCCGCGGCCAGACCAGGGGCCTCTTCGACTACGGTGCCGGTGTCGATTGGGGCCTCCTGCCCCACCTCGGCCTCCGCTTCCAGTACCGCGGCTATGTCTACAAAGCGCCCCAGCTCGCCACGGCCTTCAGCTCCACCGATAAATTCACCCACGACGCCGAACCCATGATCGGGGCCTACTTCAACTTCTAACCCCCGCTCAATCCATCAGCTCCGCAGTTCGCTCATCCGGCGCGCCCTCGAAATACTTGTCGAGGGCCTGCCGGAAGACCGGAATCTCCGGCGCAACCTCGGCAAACAGCGTCATTGACGACCGGAACTTCAAATCATCGGGATAGCTAAATATATCGCTTACTCCACGCCCTTCCACCGCATTCGCCAACGCCGTGCACTCCCGCAGCCGCGTTCCCAGCACCGGATGACGCAAATACGCCTCCGCCTCCGCCCGTGACCGGATGGCGAAGTGCTGCGCCGCCGGACTATGCCCCAGTCCGCGAATCTGCGGAAAGATAAACCACATCCAATGGCTGCGCTTACGCCCCTCGCGCAGTTCCGCGCAAACCTGCGCGTAGACCGGCTCCTGCGCC
The DNA here is from genome assembly GCA_964636535.1 of uncultured Acidobacterium sp. Lineage (GTDB taxonomy): Bacteria > Acidobacteriota > Terriglobia > Terriglobales > Acidobacteriaceae > Acidobacterium. The sequence goes on from CAZWSD010000025.1 coordinate 12,552, forward strand.
TCCACAAACCTCTCCAGATCAAACGGATCCTGGTGGCTCCCCATTCCGCACCTCCACGCTTGGCATCGCGACCTCCCATCTTGGGCAGACCGGAAACAAATGCCTCAATCGGCGCCGCTACTCTGTGTGGATGCGTGAGAAAGAATATGTGATATTGATTCGGCCAGATCAACACCTTTGATCCCGGAACCGCCCCGTGCAGGGCATCCGCCTGTGCCGTGCAGCTTGCCTTATCCAGTGCGGCCCGCTTCCGCCCCAGTCCAGCACCTCCAGCTTCACCCCTCTTCTGCACCGAAACCATCATCATCCGCGGCGCAACCGATCGCGGTAGGGGATGGGAAGGTCTTGCGCCGGCTTCGACTGCGACAATCCCGCGATCGAAAAAACGAGCAGGGAAGAGGCCGCGACGGTCTTCAGCATCCACCACTCCTGCCCACCACCCTACACAGCGTCGGCCCACGATGTCCGCCGGGAAGCCTCCAGTTTCTTGCGGCTCGCCCCGTGGTGTTCGCTCATTCAAATCAGTTCGGGGCCGCAAGGCGCGCGCCCGGCTTCAGTTCCGGCACGACTCGCGTTCTAGAATGGAACCCGGTGAAAGCCCAGATGAATGTGCATGCGCATTCCGTAAATGGCCACGGGACCGCGGACCTGGTTGTATCCAGGATTCCGAACGTATTGAAAATCCGGCGCAAAGGAAATGACGGGCAGCTTCAAGTTGTAATACGTCTCAAGAATCTGCTCTCTCCCATAGGTCAGGCCGCCATCACCCAGCATGAACCCGATGCCGCCGGCCGCCAGATATTTTTGATGCTCAGTGGAGATTCCGTTGGAGATATACACTACGCCTGCATGGTCCGGGCGCCTCTTCCAAAGTACGCCGGGAATTTGAACTCCACCTGTAAAAGTGTTGTTGACTTCCGTAAACGAGTAGTTGCCGTATTTCCCGTTGTTCCACCCGATACGGCTGAACAGGCCAAAGCCTCGTGGCAATCCCTGTTGCCAGTTCAGGCCGTACCCGTACTCATGCGCGCCAGTCTCGCGGACGGAAAGGGTGCTGGGAGTCGGAGTCAGCCCCTTATGCCACGCCGCCAGAGCGTCGGCAAAGCTTCCCATCCCCGCCTCATTCACGTAGCCAAGCAAGCGCACTTTGCCGTGCGTTGAAGGACTATAAGCCCAACTCACCTGCGCATTTCCTGACTTGTTGTTGCCTATGCGCAGATCCAGATAGCGTCCATTCGGATTCCGGGACTCGAGTACCTCGGCGTAGCGAAACTTCCAGTTGTGGTCGTCCAACTCAACCAATCCTCCGTATGTGAAGTTGGTGACGCTCCCCGCCATATCCCACGCGCCGTTCTGGTCGGCGGTCCAGTTCATAAACCCGTTATGATCATCGTTCGCATACGCATTCCGATCAAAAAAATCGGCCAGGCTGAATTTCCCAAAATAGATTTGAAAACGCCGCGCCGGAACAGAGGAAGCAAGATTCAGGTAGTTCGGACTGTGCTTGACCATGCCTCCGCCGAGCGGCACAACTCCGTGCAGCAGAAAACGGCTCATATACGTGTGCGCGGCGCTCGTTCCCGGTGTAGGGGCACGCTGAGCATCCAGATCGGGAAACCCGGCTATCCCAAAAGTGTTGCTCAGGCCATTTCCACGGATATCCTCCACGTCAAACAAAATCTCAAAGTCGCGCGTGATCTGCGCGCCGCTGTAAAAGTCCTCCATGCTGGTGGCATTCACGTTCGGGTAGTTTTCAAAACTCTGCGGTCCAGAATATTTGGCGTAAAAATGTCCGTTACCTTGGGTGATAACATTCACCTGGCCTCCAAGCCAGAAGTGATGCAAAGCGTAGGACCACAGTCCCGGCGTCGGCGCGGCCGCTTCCCCTGAAACGTCTAAACCCCTCGCTTCTCCGGCACTCTGCCCCGCAGCTGCCTCGGTCGACACCCTCTTGCGTGCACCATCCACAGTGCCATTCTGTTGCTCGGGCGGTGCATTGGGCAGTAAAGCTCTCATTTGGGCGCCGCACAGAGAAGGCAGCAGCAATAACAGCAGCAGAAGGCCAAGGCGCATGGGTTGACTCCGTATGATCAATGACGATAGTAAAGTAGCGGCATTATCTAGATAAAACTTGAACGCAGGCACTGATTTCGCATTCAATCAGACGTTTTCGCAGATCCCTTCGGCATGCGCGTCGCCTGCTGTCAGGCGCATGCGGGCAGAGAAAACGCGCCATCTTCGGCGCGCTCCTGTTTCTCCTGACGCAGACATTTGCTGGCGAGCGGCGGGTGGGATTGCCCCATAGACCGGCAGTCACATACAAGCCGGCAGAACACCGCGGGTCGCGGGCCAACTTCCCTCACAAGCATCCGTATGATGGCGGACTCCTTCCGGCGCATGCCTCCGGCGCGCTGATCGTGGTTTTTGTCTTGCCTTCTGGTTAAGGAGTCCCACCTGGGGGCACTCACTCCTGCAGCGTAGGATGCACGAAGCGAGGTTGGTGGCAGGAGAGCCTCTCATCGGGCAGTGCAGCACATGAAAAGAACTCCGCCGTATTCATCTGAGGATGGCTTGCCCCTTCAGTTTTCGTAGGCAGTCTTGGATATTTCATCCTATCATCATCTTCTGAAGGGCATACCATACGCCCTGTAGATACCTGGAGAGTAGACGATGAATCGGGAAAAAAGTGTGTGGGAACGGCCGACGACGACCGTTAACGCCACAAACGGATTACTCGCATCCCCCGTATCGGCGATCAGGTCGAGGCTCTGGAGCGCTCCACTACCTCGGTAATCAAGGATGTGGCGCCTGTGACCGCCCAACTCGCCGAAGACCTCATCGATCTTGTCAGCGCCTATCTCAAATCGCAGAAAGGGCAGCCCATGTACGGTCTCATTTTCAAACTCACCGCCGCTCCCGGCAAACGCGCCGAACTCGTTCAAATCCTCAGTAGCAGCGCCGCCAACATGCCGGGCTGCCTCACCTAAGTAATCGCAGAAGACACCGACGACACAAACATACTCTGGATAACCGAAACCTGGGACAGCCCGGAATCACACAACTCATCCCTCCAGCTCCGCGCCGTCCAGCAAGCCATCCCACTGGCCAAGCCCCTCATCGCAAACTTCGAGCGCATCGCCCAAACCCGCCCCGTCTGGAGCGCGGAATCCTGCCAATAACCGGCTACTTCGTCTCTTCCACCACGTCGCCTTCCCCCGGCGCAAGAAACAGATTCTCTTCCAGCCCGTGTTGCCGCGTGTACAGGTCCCAGTAGCGTCCGCCCTCTGCGTACAGGCTCTGGTGCGTGCCGCGCTCGATGATCTCGCCGCCCTCCACCACCAGAATCTGGTCCGCCCGCCGGATCGTCGACAGCCGATGCGCAATCACAAATGTCGTGCGCCCCTGCATCAGGTAGCTCAGCCCGCTCTGGATCATCGCCTCTGACTCCGAATCCAGCGATGACGTCGCCTCATCCAGAATCAATATCTTCGGGTCCGCCAATATCGCCCGCGCAATCGAAATCCGTTGCCGCTGTCCGCCACTCAGCTTCACCCCGCGCTCGCCCACAATCGTCTCGTAGCCTTCCGGAAAACGTTCCGCGAACTCATCCACTCGCGCAATCTGGCACGCCGACTCAAACTCCTCCTCTGTCGCCTCCGGATACGAAAACACAATGTTGTCCTTGATCGTCCCGTCAAACAGAAATGATTCCTGCAGTACCACCCCAAGCTGCGCGCGGTAGTCGTCCAGTCTCACCGTCGAAAGGTCCGTCCCGTCAATCAGCACCTGCCCCGAGTCCGGCTTGTGAAAACCGCAAACCAGGCTGATAATCGTCGACTTGCCCGAACCCGAAGATCCCACCAGCGCCGTCACCGTTCCCGGCCGCGCATCAAACGAAATCCCTTTCAGCACCGGCTTGTCCGCCTCGTAGGCAAAGCGCACATCCTCAAACCGAACCTCGCCGTGAATCTCCGGCATCGCATTCGCGCGAAGCGGATCGTCAAACTCATCCTTTTCGCTCAGGATCTCCATCGTGCGGTCCAGCCCCGCCAGCGCCTCGGTCAGCTGCGTCCCCACGTTCACGATCTGGAAGACCGGCGCAATCATGAACGCCAGTAGCATCGTGTATTCCACGTAGCCGCCCGTGGACATCTTGCCCGCCAGCACCGCGCGCCCGCCCATCAGCATCACCAG
>CAZWSD010000026.1:0-16484 GCA_964636535.1 uncultured Acidobacterium sp.
CAACAACAAGCCTTCCGGTTGCTCATAACCGTAGCTGGACTGCTCCACCTTCAACTGGTTCTTCGCGCTGCTGTCCAACGATCCAAAGAGATAACGATCACGCGCCGCTTCAGTCATATCTCTACTATAAAGCTCTCTTGCCCTTCCGTCTCATCGCAACTCTCTTTTCGTCCCGGCATTTGGACGCAGCGAATTTCTGTTGGTCATTCCCGCGAAGTATGTAAAAGTACCCTCATGATCGGTGCGGCCCTGTCCTGCCGCTGCCGAAACTCCGGATTCCAGCACTGCCCACGCACTACCGTCGATCCGATTCAAAAAATGCCCCCGTGGAGCGTTATGCAACCTCGTACCGTCAAGCTGTCTCTTCTCGGAGCTCTGGCCTTTCTCCTCTCCGGACTGTCCGCTTTTGCCCAATCCTCCCTCAATGCCACGCCCAATCAGATTGCCAGGTTGCAATCGCAGATTACAAATGCCCGGTTGTCCGCTGACAACGCCTGGATGCTCGTCAGCGCTGCACTCGTACTCCTCATGACCGGTCCAGGACTCGCTCTCTTCTACGGAGGCCTCGTCCGTCGAAAAAATGTCCTCTCCATCATGATGCAAAGCTTCGCCATGATGTGCATCATCACCGTCGTCTGGGCCTTGGTAGGCTATAGCCTCGCCTTCAGCTCCGGCACCCCCTTCATCGGTGGTCTGCAGCACGCCTTTCTCATCGGAGTCGGCCTCAAGCCTGACCCCGCCTACGGCCCCACCATCCCCGCCCAGACTTACATGATCTATCAGCTCATGTTCGCAATCATCACCCCTGCCGTCATTACCGGCGCCTTCGCCGAACGCATGAAGTTCCCTGCCATGGCCGTCTTTCTCGCCCTCTGGTCCATCTTCGTCTACTCGCCCCTCGCCCATATGGTCTGGGGCAAGGGCGGATTCCTCAGCGCCTCCAACGGCGGAGCCTTCCCTTGCCTCGACTTCGCCGGCGGCACCGTCGTCGAAATCGCCTCCGGCGTCTCGGCTCTCGTCTGCGCCCTCTACCTCGGCAAACGCACCGGCTATCCAAAGGAACTCATGCCCCCACACTCCGTCGTCCTCAGCTTCACCGGAGCCTGCCTGCTCTGGGTCGGCTGGCTCGGCTTCAACGCCGGCAGCGCCTTCAGCGCCGGACCTCTGGCCACCAGCGCCTTCGTCAACACCCAGTTCGCGGCCGCCGCTGCCGCCATCCTCTGGGCCGCGGTCGAATGGATCCATCGTGGCAAACCCAGCGCCCTCGGCGCCATCTCCGGCGCCGTCGCAGGCCTCGTCGCCATCACTCCCGCCGCAGGCTTCGTCCAGCCCATGCCCGCGCTCCTCATTGGCGCCGCCGCCGGAATCATCTGTTACTTCATGGTCGTCAAGGTCAAAATGCACTTCGGCTATGACGATTCCCTCGATGCCTTCGGCATTCACGGCATCGGCGGCACCATCGGCATCATGCTCACCGGCCTGTTCGCCTCCAGCCTCATCAATCCCATCTTCAAAAACCACCTATCCGGCGCCATCCTGCCCTCCGGCGCCATCCAGGGCAACTGGCATCAACTCCTCAATCAGCTCCTCGGCGCAGCCATCGCATGGGCCATCTCCATCCTCGGCACCCTCATCCTGCTCAAGCTCGTCGACCTCACCATCGGACTCCGCGTCACTCCCGAACAAGAATACGAAGGCCTCGACATCACTCAACACGGCGAGGAGGGCTATGACTTCGCATCGTAGCTTCGACGCTCACTTCCGGGTATTCTGTCTATCGATCCTTCCTCAGGACTAAACTATGCAAAAAATTGAAGCCATCATCCAACCCTCCAAACTGGACGCCGTCAAACAGGCCCTCCTCGATGCCGGCGTCGAAGGCATGACCATCCTCGAAGCCCGCGGCCATGGCCGCCAAAAAGGTCACACCGAGTTCTACAGGGGACGCGAATACACCGTCGATCTCCTCCCCAAAATCAAAATTGAAACCGTCGTCGCTGACGAAATGCTCGATAAGGCCGTCGAGGCCATCCTCGCCGCCGCCCGCACCGGCAAAATCGGCGACGGCAAAATCTTCATCTCAAAAATCGACGAGGCCATCCGGATCCGCAACGACGAACGCGGCGCCACGGCCATTTAACCCGGCCGGCGCGCTCCACCGGCGCCTGCTCTTACTTCGCCCCGTCTCCGGCTGTCGCGTTTGCCTATGAATCTTTCTGCCCAATTGCTTACGCAGTGCAGGAATCGTGTCGCCGCCGATTTCGCCTCCCTGCGCCTCTCCTTCGAGCGCTCCGGAGACGGCTCCGGCGTCGCCCGTCGACGCTCCCACAGCGTCTCGGCCAGCCTCCGCGACCTCTGGTCCGCCGCTTTCCCCGCCCCCGACTCCCCAGGCGTCACCCTCCTCGCCACCGGCGGCTTCGGCAGAAATGAGCTCTTCCCCTACTCCGACGTCGATGTCCTCTTCCTCCTCGAAAATGACAAGGCCGCCGACCTGCACCGCGAAGCGCTCCGCAACTTCACTCAGGCCATGTGGGACATCGGACTCCGCGCCAGCCCAGCCAACCGCACCCTCAAGGAATGTGACCGCATCTCCGTCGACAACCTCGAATTCACCATCGCTCTCCTCGACCGCCGCTTCCTCGTCGGAGATAACAACCTCTATAACAAACTCACCGCTGACGTCATGCCCTCCCTCTACCTCCGCGAGTGGCAGACCATCGTTCAGAATCTCGTCGAAATCGCCCGCGCAAGACACGCCAAATACGGCAACACCATCTTCCACCTCGAACCAAACGTAAAGGAATGCCCCGGCGGACTCCGCGACTACCACGTCGCTCAGTGGATCACCCTCCTCAACCGCCTCCACGACGATCGCGCCTGGCCCAAATCCTCCCCCAGCCTCTTCTACGGCACTCACTCCGACCTCGAATCCGCCTACGACTTCCTCTCCGCCACCCGATGCTTCCTCCACTACCGCGCCGGACGCGATGAAAATACCCTCGACTGGCACGGACAGGACCAAGCCGCCGCGCTCAGCATCGGCCTCGAAACCACCGGCACCTCAGACCCCGCCTACTGGATGCGCGCCTACTACCGCCAGGCTCGCACCGTCTTCCGCCGCGCCCAGCTCCTCATCGACGCCGCACCGCTCCCACGCCGATCCTTCTACAAAACCCTCCGCCGCAAACGCACACCCATCGCCGGCACTGACTTCTACGTCGAAGACGGACGCATCGACCTCGCAGATGGCGCCTCCGTCACCAGCGCCGAAGACATGCTCACCGTCTTCACCCACATCGCACAGCACGGCCATCGCCTCAGCCAGTTCGCCGAGGACCGCATCGCCGAGGCTCTCCCCGTCCTCGCCATCCAGCTTCCGGAAGGCCCCTATCTATGGAACGCACTCCGCGGCATCCTCCTCGGTCCCTCCACCGCCGACGCCCTCCGAACCATGCATGCACTCGGACTCCTCGAACTCCTCATCCCTGAATTTCACGGCATCGACTCCCTCGTCATCCGCGACGCTTACCACCGCTACACCGTCGATGAGCACACCTTCGTCGTCATTGAAAATATCCACAAACTCCGACAACCCCACGAAGACTGGGAAAAACGCCTCGCCGCGCTCCTGCCCGAAGTCGAACGCCTCGACCTCTTCCTCCTCGCTCTCCTCATGCACGACACCGGCAAGGCACGACGCACCGGCAATCACGCCATCCAGAGCGTACAGCTCTGCGAAGGCCTCTTCTCCCGCCTCGAATTCGACAACGAAGAGCGCGATACCATCCGCAAGCTCATCCGCCTCCACCTCGATATGTCCGCCGCCATGCGCCGCGACATCTTCGACGTCGAAACCATTCGCCGCTTTGCCGACAAAGTCGGCAGCCCGCAGCAGCTCAAAATGCTCACCCTCATGACCTACGCCGATATCCGCGCCGTCTCTCCCGACGCCCTCACCCCCTGGAAAGCCGAACAGATCTGGCAGCTCTACATCAGCACCTCCAACCTCCTCGACCGCTCCATCGACGAAACTCGATACCACGTCGCTACTGACCCCAGCGTCCTCGAACGCATCCTCGTCCGCATCCCCCAGCAGGCAGACCGCCTCCAGGCATTCCTCGAAGGCCTACCCCAGCGCTACCTCCAGACCCGCCTCCCCGAACAGGTCGAACGGCACGTCTCCATGTCCGCCGCCTTGCGCCAGGACCCCGTTCAGCTCGCCTACCGCACCGTCCGCCAGCTACACGAAATCACCCTCATCACACACGACCGCCCGCTCCTCTTCGCCGATATGGCCGGCGCCCTCGCCTCCTGGGGCATGAACATCGTCAAGGCTGACGCCTTCGCCAACGCCGCCGGCATCATCGTCGATACCTTCCAGTTCACTGACCCCTACCAGACCCTCGAACTCAACCCTTCAGAAATCGACCGCTTCCTCGCCAGCCTCCGCGAAGTCATCTCCCACCAGACTCACCTCAAAACCCTCATGACGGCCCGCCGTCACCAGCTCAAACGCTCCCAGTCCAAGGTCCATGTCGAAACACGCATCTCCTTTGATAACCTCTCCTCCAGCCACAGCACCCTCCTGCAAATCACCACCCAGGACACTCCCGGCCTCCTCCGCCAGATCGCCCTCTGCTTCGCCGACGAAGACTGCAACATCGAGGTCGCCCTCATCGACACCGAAGGCGAAATCGCCATCGACGTCTTCTACCTCACCCATAACGGCGCCAAGCTCGACGAAGCCACGCAGCGAACCCTCTCCCTCGCCCTCATGGAATCCCTCGCCGAAGAACCCGCCACCGCCTGAACCCACCCCTTCGATTCCACAACTCCCAAATTGAAATAACTCCTCACACCGATCAGCGCTCCTCGCTTACAACCCGCAGGTGATTCTCCACGCTGAAAACCCCGCTCACGGAATTGGCCCGGATGCCCGCCACATCCTTATCCGCCTGGCTGTCCACCGTCCCGAACAGCATCACGTGACCGCCTTCCACCTGGATGCGGATCGGCTTCACCGGATTCAGCGCATAACGGTTCAGTTGCGGCGAGCCGTAAATCGCCCGATACGCCATCCGCCGAATGCGATTATCCATCGGCGATGGCGGATCCACGTGAATGTTGTTGATGACGTCCTTCACGCCCCGGGTGTTGGCCGCCAGATTGTATGCCGTGCTCGCGTCCACCGGCCCGTACGCATAGCCGCCCAGCGTCACTGCCCCGTCCCGCACCGACACCGTAATCGCATTGAACGCCGTCGTGCCGTACCCGATACGCGAGTGCTGAATCTCCGTGTTGAGCTGCTCGCCTAGCTTCGCGTCGGATATCTCAACGCCGCTGACCTCGATCTCGTTCGTGATCGCCGCCTCGCCGCTGGCCTTTTGTACCTTTTTCTGCGCCGCTGTCTTGTCCGCGAAATACTGCACCGTCCCGCTCAGCGTCACCACCCCGTTCTCGGCCGATACATGCACTCCCTGGAACCGCTTGCCCTCCAGCGCCCGCTGCGCCGCCCCCTGCAGCTGCGCGTCGTTGGCCTGCGCCTGCACCGCCAGCGGCATCATCCACAGAAAAATACCCGCGCCCAGTAGTAAAACAACCCTCTTGCCTTTCATCGTCCGTCTCCCTCTGCTCTTCCGCATTCCCTCGCGCCTGCGCGCTGGAACCCGTCGCCTCCGCATTCCCTTCGCTCCGGGTTCCAGCCGGCAAGCTCCGCCACTCTCAACCATCGGCCGACCACCACTACCGCGAGTCGTCCACTCCCTTCAGCAGCATCTCCCTCTCGAAGCTATCCGCCTTCGACTTCGACTTCGCGTACTCCACGTAATCGGAAATCGTCGCCGCCGCCCGCTGCGTCACCTCGTACGTAGCGCGCGCGTAATCCTGGTACGGCTTCATCCGAATCTGGGACTGGTGCTCCGACAAATGCTCGATCGTGGTCGTCAGTTGCGCCGCCATTTCCCGAATCAGCGGATCGATCTCGTCGATGGCCATCCGCTGCCACGGCGTTCCCTCGTCCCGCGCTTCATTCAGTTGCTGCACAATTTCGCCCAGATGATTCACATGCTCCTTGATCCGCTCCAGTTGATGCGCATGTGTCTGCCAGCTCAGGTTTGACCGCGTATAGGATTCCAGCTCCTCGCCATCCCGGCTCGCCAGCCCCGCATAGTGCTCGGCCTCCGAAAGCAGCTGGTTGATATGGGCTGAATCCGTCGTCTGTGCGTATCCCCGGGGACTTCCCGCCACCAACAGCACCAGAGCCATCGAGATGGCAGGAACCCAGATCATCCGAAGAAATCTCATGGTTCCCTCCAGCGCGGGGCCTAATCACACCCCACCTGACTCGAAGCGTGGCGCGTATCGCAATTCCCAGGCGGTGATTCAGATCACAACTGCATCGCCGCTCTCGGCTCGTGCTCCCCATCCCATTCCATCCGCAGGTCGACCAACCCCTCCCCCGCCGGCCCACCAGATGCCCGGCATCATCTGTATCCCCGTCGCCCTCACTCTCGGCCCGCTCCCGCTGATACCGACCCATGCTGCGATACCCGCGGCGCGCTTCACCGTGCTGCAAGCAGCGCCTCACCCACTGAAGGACGCCGCTCAATCCTGCCGGGTCGACGCTTGCGCCGCGATCCTGCGCCGCCGCGACAGGCAAAGCCAAGCCCTTGCGCCATGGCCGCTGAACTCGGCCGATCGCAACGCAACGATCTCCAGCGCGGGCTCGATCGCAAGCGTTACCTCGGCTGCCGAGCGCCGCGGCGGACCCACCTCCCGCGCCGGACCCTCCGTGCTCCCGATCACGCTCAGCCACAAGCCCTCCGGCGCCAGTACCGCGGCCACCTGCGCCGCGAACCGCCGCCTCTCCTCCGGCTCGTCGAACGCATGGAAGCAACCCCGGTCAAACACGAACTGGAAGGGGCCGCCCGGCGCCGGCGCGCCCAGAAAATCCAATGCCGCAAAACGGCACCGAAGCGCGCGTCCTTCCAGCTTGCCGCGCGCTCTTTCGACGGCCAGCGGCGCAACATCCACTCCAATCACCTCGAAACCGCGCTCCGCCATCCAGATCGCATTTGTGCCCGTCCCCGACCCGATCTCCAGCGTCGGACCCGGCCTCACCCCGCCCGAACCAACGAACTCAACCAGCAAAGGCTCCGGCTCCCCAGTGTCCCACGGCAAATCTCCCGACGCGTAACTCTCATTCCATGATGGGTGTGGCATAACCATACGAGCTTAGCCGATCAGCAAACACTGTGGTCGAGTCGCGCCCGTATTTCTCCAACCTTGCAGAAGACCCACAGCCGGCTCATCGACCGCCTTGGCCCGCGCCTGCCGGAAATTAACCCCGAATCCGCTAAAATAGAATTAGAGACGAACCATCTGCGGGGCAGGCCATCCAGGTCTGCCCCGTTCTCGCTTCAACAACCCTTATCGCGGCCCCCATGCTACGAATCAATCGTATATCGATACGATTTAAATCGTATCGACCGTATAAAATCGCAGTATTGACCCACCCCCGTAAACGATATGATTCAAAGGACTTACACACCTAATGTCCCGCAACATCAAGATTCCATGCCACTTGCAAAATCCTCGCCCGAACAATGAAAATCCGCCGTCCGCTCCCGCTGCCGCCATTTCCCTCGCCCCGCCGGCACTCACTCCCGGCCAGCCCCTCACGACGGCCCGCCGCCCAGCTCCCGCGCCCAGACCCATGCTGCGAATAAATCGTCGATCTATACGAATCAATCCGTATATACCGTATAAAATCGCAGTATTGCCGGTCACCCGTAAACAATATGATTCAAAGGGCTTGCAAAGCTAATAGTCTGCAAGTCATTCATTCCATGTCGCTTACAAAGAACACAGCAAAGCGGGAAAAATCGCCGGCGCGCTGGCCGCCCCGACCCCCGCGCCGGCCCGCTCGCGGCATCCCCGCTCCCGCCGATCAGCTCACCGGCATCACCGCCTGCCCGCACTGCGAGCACCGCTTCGCCGCCATCGGTATATCGCTCAGGCACTCCGGGCACGAACGCGTCGACGGCGGAGCCGACGGCGGAGCCTTCTTGAACTTCGCCATCAGCGTATTCACCGGCAGCACTACAAAAAAGTACACCGTCGCCGCCACCAGCAGAAACGCAATCAGCGCGTTCAAAAACGACCCGTACATGATCTTGCTGCCATTCACCGTCGCGCTCAGCACCGAAAAATCCGGTGCCTTGAAGATCGCCGCGATCAGCGGGGTGATGATGTCTTTCACCAGCGCCGTCACAATCGCAGTGAACGCCGTGCCGATCACCACCGCCACAGCCAGGTCCACCACATTCCCGCGCAGAATGAAGTCTCGGAAGCCCTTGGCCAGCCCACTGGCTCCCCCGGTTAACTTCTGGAGGTTATTGTTTGCCATGCGACTAAAACCTTGAACGAATTCATCTCCGATTGCAAGGGCTAACTCCTGATTCTTGACCTCTGGCCATCCGCCCCCGCTCTCGCGTATCCTTCTCCGTTTGGCCTGACCCAAAAGGAGCGCCCGTGAACAAAACCCTCCCCAGCCCCGACGCGGCCGTCGCCGACATTCCCGATGGCGCTACCCTCATGCTCGGCGGCTTCGGCCTCTGCGGCATTCCAGAAAACCTCATCGACGCCCTCATCCGACGCGGTGTTCATCATCTCCATACCATCAGTAACAACATGGGTATTGACGGATTCGGTATGGGCCGCATGCTCGAAGCCGGCATGATCGCCTCCCACACCGGCAGCTACGTCGGTGAAAACAGGCTCCTTGAACATATGGTCATCCGCGGCGAGCTCGACCTCACTCTTGTCCCGCAAGGCACCCTCGCCGAACGCATCCGCGCCGGCGGCGCCGGCATCCCCGCCTTCTATACCCCTGCCGGCGTCGGCACCCTCGTCGCCCAGGGCAAGGAAACCCGCCAGTTCGACGGCAAACCCTACCTCCTCGAGCGCTGGCTCAAGGCCGACTTCGCCCTCATCAAAGCCTGGAAAGGTGACACCCACGGCAATCTCGTCTACCGCAAAACCGCCCGCAACTTCAATCCCATGATGGCCACCGCCGCCCGCATCACCATCGCTGAAGTCGAACAGCTCGTCGAGCCCGGCCAGCTCAACCCCGATGAAGTCGTAACCCAGGGCATCTACGTTCAGCGCATCCTCCAGGGTGCCCACTACCAAAAGCGCATCGAGCGCCGCACCCTCCGCACCCAACCCGCCTAGCTCACCATCTCCTTCAGCTCCGCGCTCACCCTCAGCCGCGGCTCCGTCACCCGCTGCACATCCTCCACCGTCAGCCCCGGCGCAATCTCCTCCACCACCAGGCCCTCCGGCGTCACCCTCAGCCACGCCAGCTCCGTCGCAATCGTATCCACCACCTGCAACCCGGTCAGCGGCAGCGTGCATTGCTTCAATATCTTCGGCTTCCCCTCCCGGGTCGTATGCTCCATCGCCACAATCACCCGCCGCGCGCTCGCCACCAGGTCCATCGCACCCCCCATCCCCTTCACCATCTTCCCCGGAATCATCCAGTTCGCCAGGTTCCCCGCCTCATCCACCTCCATCGCGCCTAGGATACTCAAGTCAATATGACCGCCCCGAATCATCGCAAATGACTCCGCGCTGGAAAAAAACGCCGTCCCCGCCAACTCGCTCACCGTCTCCTTGCCCGCGTTGATCAGATCCGCATCTTCCTCACCCTCCACCGGATACGGCCCCACACCCAGCATCCCGTTCTCTGACTGCAACACCACCTCAATCCCCTCCGGAACGTAATTCGCCACCAGCGTCGGCATCCCGATCCCCAGATTCACATAGAACCCATCCCGCAGCTCCCGCGCCACCCGCCGCACTATCCGTTCCCGCTTGTCCATCCCCCTCGCACACTCCCATCCGTCTGCGCGCTCATGCAGACCCTGCATTCTACGGCACATCGGCCACGCCGCGCACCCCACCACCATCGCCAGCCCGCCATCCCCGCCACCCCGGTTTACACTTGTGCTTCATACACCTCATGACCGCCCTCGAATCCATCCCGCAGGCACTCGCCCGCGGTGCCACCATCCTCACCGGCAATGCCCGCGCCGCGCGCCGCCTCCAGCTCGACTACGCCCGCCACCAGCGCGCCACCGGCCATACCGCCTGGCCCACGCCCCCCATCCTCGACTGGCACACCTGGCTCAACAACCTCTGGCAGGAATGGATCTTCCACCACCCCGAGGCTCCCATTCTCCTCACCCCCCTGCAGGAAACCGAACTCTGGAAAATCGCCCAGGGCAAGGACGCAAACGACGTCGTCTCCCCAGAATCCCTGGCTACCCTCGCCCAGCAGGCCTACTCCCTGCTCTGCGACTACGACGCCCACGCATCCCGCCGCCAGCCCTGGACCGAACCCGATGCCGAACGCTTCCGCCAATGGGCGCAATCCTTCGACCGCACCTGCGCCTCCCGCAACTGGCTCACCTCCAGCCGACTCGCCGAACAACTCACCCCAGCCATCCGCAACGGCCAAATCACCCTCCCCGCCCAAATCCTCCTCACCGGCTTCGACCGCCTCACGCCCGCCCAACAATCCCTACTCACGGTCCTCTCCGAATCCGGCGTCGCCGTCCAAACCCCCGAACCCTACCCGCCCCGCGCGGAAATCCGCGCTCTCATCGCCGCCAGCGGCCGCGCCGAACTCGAATCCTGCGCCCATTGGCTCCGCCAACAACTCGAATCCAACCCCAACGCCCGCTTCGCCGTCCTCTGCACCACCATCGAGCAGCGCCGTGGCGAAATCAACCGCGTCTTCCGCCGCATCCTCACCCCGGAAATCGACGCAAATCCCGACGCCGCCTCACCTCGCGCCGTCTTCGAGTTCACCCTCGGCCACCCCATCGCCATCGTCCCCATCGTCCGGGCCGCCATGCTCACTCTCCGGTGGCTCGCCGAGCCCCTGCCGCAGAACGACGTCACATCCCTCCTGTTCTCCGGCTATCTCTCTGCCGGCCCGCAAGAACTGCCCGCCTGTGCCCGCGCCGACGCTATCCTCCGCGACAACATCACCCTCTCGCCACTCGTCTCCATCGAGCAGACCCTCAGAATCTGTCGCGATTCCCTTCCCCAATCCCTCTGCCTCCGCCTGCAAGCCGCCTTCGACTTCGCTGCGCAAAACCACTTCTCCGCGGAAACCCGCCCCCCCGGCGTCTGGGTCGAACTCGTCCGCATCGCCCTTGAAAAGACCGGCTGGCCCGGCTTTCGCACCGCGGACTCCATCCAGTTTCAGGCCCACCACCGCTGGGACAAGCTCCTCGACAACCTCGCCCTGCTGGACCTCACCTCGCCACCAATTTCGTTCAGCAGCCTCCTCGACAAGCTCGCCCTCCACGCTCAACAACTCCTCTTTGCCCCGCAATCTCTCGACGCACCCGTCCAGATCATCGGCCCTCTCGAATCCGCGGGCCAGTCCTTCGATGCCGTCTGGTTTATCGGCGCCACCGACGACCAATGGCCCTCCACCGGCCGCGCCAACCCGCTCCTGCCCATTCGCATCCAGCGCGAAGCCGGAATGCCGCACGCCGACACCAGCACCGACCTCCAACTCGCCCAGTCCGCCATCCACCGTCTCCTCGCGACCACCCCTCAGGTCACCTTCAGCCGCGCCCGTCAGAATAACGACGGCGAGCTCCGCACCAGCCCCGTCGTCACCGCACTCGCCACTGAAGAATTCGCTCTCGATACAGTTGCAACTCCGCCAGACCCCAACAGCTTCCTCGAAGCCTGGCAGGAATCTACCCTTATTCCATTCCCCCCCGGCATCGCTCCCGGCGGAGCATCGCTCTTGCGCGACCAGGCCGCCTGCCCATTCCGCGCCTTCGCCGCGCACCGCCTCCGCACAGGCGAAATCCCCGAACCCGCATGGGGCCTCACCCCTATCGCACGCGGTGTCCTCCTCCACGAAGTCCTCCGTCGCTTCTGGTCAGATCCGGAACCTCGCCGCATTGCCTCCCGCGACGACCTCATTAACACCATCGGAGAAGGTGCGCTCCCATCCATCCTCCAACATCACATCGACGCGTCCTTCGCCGCGAAACTCCCGCCAGACATCTCCGAACCTTGGCTCCTCGCCTACCTCGATTCAGAAAAGCGCCGTCTCGCTTCACTCCTCACCGCATGGCTCGCCCATGAATCCACTCGCGAGCCCTTCACCGTCGAACTCTGCGAAGAGCGCCTGAAAGACGTAACCATCGGCCCGCTCCAGCTCCATCTTCAGGCCGACCGCATCGACCGCCTCTACGATGGCACCCACCTCCTCATCGACTACAAAACCGGCCAAGTCTCCGCTGCCGCATGGCAGGGCGAACGCCCAGACGAGCCTCAGCTCCCGCTCTACGCCGTCTACGGCAATGTTGAAAACGTCAGCGGGCTCCTCTTCGCGCAAATCCGCACACAGGACTCAAAATTCATCGGCCGCATCCAGGACGCCCGCTCACAGCTCTTCGCCGATCTCAAAGATTCCAGCCCGCTCGTAAAGTATCCCTACGAAAACTCCATGCACGACCAGTGGCAATCCGCCCTCGCCGCCCTCGCAGAAGAGTTCGCCCAGGGCCTGGCCCGCATCACCCCAACGCACGGCGAAAAGACCTGTGAACACTGCCCGCTGCCCTCGCTCTGCCGAATTCACGAGATCAACGACTCCGCCGAATCCAGCCCCTGGGACGTCCCCGAACCTGACGAAGAACAGGAGAACGAAGATGCCTGAAGACTTCAACGCTCCGCTCTTCGCCGCACAAACACCCCAGCCGCAACCATCCCATCCCTCCACCAACACGCCCATCGACCAGCCCCAGCGCGACCGCGCCATTCAGGTCGATGGATCCTTCATCGTGCAGGCCCCCGCCGGCTCCGGCAAAACCGATCTCCTCACCCGCCGCTTCCTTGCGCTGCTCGCTGAAGCCCCCATCGACTCACCCGACCAGATCCTCGCCATCACCTTCACCCGCGCGGCAACCGCCGAAATGCGCAGCCGCATTCTCGCCGACCTCCACAAAGCCGCCGCTACTCCCGAGACTCCGCAGGACGACGAACGAATCCAACTCGCCCGCCGCGCCCTCGCCCGCGCCAGGCAGGCCGGCTGGCGCCTCCTCGATCAGCCCAATCTCCTGCAGATCGAAACCATCGACTTGCTTTGCATGCGCATCGCGCAGGGCCAGCCCCTCACCGCGCGCCTCGGCGGGCGCCTCGAACCCGTCGAAGACGCCTACGCCCTCTATCAGGAAGCCGCCCGCCGAACCATTCGTAACCTAGGCGGTGACAATTCCAAGCTCGACGCCGCCATTAAGCATCTCCTCACCCTCCGCGACAACAATCTTTCCGACTGCGAAACCCTCATCGCGGAAATGCTCCAAAAACGCGACCAGTGGGAAGAAAACTTCCCCCTTGACAGCGAAACCGACTGGGACAACCTCCGCTCCATCCTTGAAAAACCCCTCCGCGAAGAAGTCTCCCGCACCCTCACCCGCACCCGCGACCTCATTCAACAAGAACCACTCATCGCTGACGAACTCATATTAGTTGCCGCATACGCCGCGAAACACCGCAAGGATGACGCTCTGGCTCTACTCGCAACGTCCACCGAATTGCCGCCAATCTCCTGCTTGGAACACTGGCAGGCCATTCGCACATTCCTACTGAAAAAAGGAGATGACGATTGGTACCAGAAATTCGATGCCAGAAATGGCCTCCCCGCAGGCAAAGCTGGCTCAACAGAAAACGCGTGGAATCTGCGCGGCAATGCTCTTCTTGAAAAACTACGCGCCATCACCGGACTCCGCCAGACCCTCGCTGCCATCCGCTCCGTCCCCAAACCGCGCTACGACGAAGAGCAATGGACCACCCTCCGCCATCTCTTCACCATCCTGCGCCAGTCCCTCGCAGAACTCCGCGCCCTCTTTGCACAACGCAACCAGATCGACTTTCTTTACAGCAGCGGCGCAGCCCTCGATGTCCTCAATCACAACATCGCCGGCTTCTCCTGGGCAGATAACATCCGCCACCTCCTCGTCGACGAATTCCAGGACACCAATCGCCGCCAGCACGACCTCATCTCCACCCTCGTCGCCCACTGGTCCGGAGACCCGTCACGCACCGTCTTCACCGTCGGCGACCCCATGCAGTCCATCTATCTCTTCCGCCAGGCAGAGGTTGAGCTATTTCACGAAGTCCGCAAAAATGGACTTCGTTACAACTACGATTCCATTTTCCCGCTCGAGCCTCTCACCCTCCGGGTCAACTTTCGCACCCACGGCCTGCTCACTGAACCGCTCAATCAAACCTTCCAGCCCGTCTTCGCAGCGGACACAAACCCACAAGCCTCACCCGTCGAATTCACCCGCTCCACAGCGCACAAGGCAGAAGTCCAAACCATCTACAATCCGCCGTTCCAGGTCCACATTCAACTCCTTGACGCTCGAGATAAAGCACGCGCACCCCGACGCAAACTGGACCTCCGGCACGCCGAAGCCGAACTTGTCGCAGAAATCGTTCAGGCCCATCAGGCCCCCATCGAACTGGCTCGCCAAACCAATACCGATTACCGCGTAGCCGTCCTCGTCAATAGCCGCAGCCATCTCGCTGCCATCGCACCCGCTCTGCGCCGCCGCCGCATCCCCTACCGCGCCGTCGAAATCGAGTCTCTCGCCCAGCGCCAGGAACTCCTCGACCTCCTCTCCCTCATTCGCGCCCTGCTTCACCCCATGGACCGCATCGCATGGCTCGCCATCCTCCGCGCACCCTGGTGCGGCCTCACGCTCGCTGATCTCCACACCCTCACCGGCTCCGACGATCGCGCCAGTCGCTCCACGCCCATGCTCAACCTCATCGAGCACAACCAAAACCAACTCGCCCCCCCCGCCCAGCACCGCCTTGATCGCACCGTGACCATCCTCCGCCGCGCCTTGGATGCACGCCCGCGCCAATCACAGATCGGCTCCTTTTCAGAGTGGATCGAACGCGCCTGGCGAGCACTCGGCGGTCATCTCTGCCTCGACGCCACCGCCACGGAAAACACCGACGTCTTCTTCGCCCTCCTCGATACCGTAGCGCCCGACGGCGCCCAAATCCTCCGCGGCGAATTCCAGCATCAGATAGATACGCTCTACGCCCAGCCCGATCCTTCCGTCAGCGAAACCTGCGGCGTGCAGCTCATGACCATCCACAAGGCCAAAGGCCTCGGCTTCGACGTCGTCATCGTGCCCGCCCTCGAACGGATCGGCAAACGCGATGATGCCCCTCTCATCGCCTCAATCCAGCGCAGCAACCCCCGAACTGGACATCCGGAATTCTTCATCGCCCCCATCGGCGAAAACGGCGGCGACAAACATCCCATCTACGAGTGGATTCAAACCCAAAATAAGCACCGCCTCGCAGAAGAACGCAAACGCCTCTTCTACGTCGCTTGCACCCGCGCCCGTCAGGAGCTTCACCTCATCGGCACCGCATCCTTCAGTGACAAGGGCCTCGTCAAACCCCGCCCCGGCTCGTTGCTCCACACAGCCTGGCCCGCGCTGGAAACTCATTTCGAAGCGGCCTTCCAGCGCCAGCAGGCCGCCGCGCCCGCCCCGCAAACCGGCGCGGAAGTCATCCCGTTTCCCATTCCATCACAACCCGGAGTCCTCAGCGACGT
This sequence comes from uncultured Acidobacterium sp., assembly GCA_964636535.1. Classification (GTDB taxonomy): domain Bacteria; phylum Acidobacteriota; class Terriglobia; order Terriglobales; family Acidobacteriaceae; genus Acidobacterium. The sequence goes on from CAZWSD010000026.1 coordinate 15,677, forward strand.
CGCTGCACAGATCCAAACCGCACCCGCTTTCCACCGCCTGCGACTCGACGCCAACCTCACACCGGCGTCCACCAACATAGCCATCGCCGCCGCTGCTTCTGCAATCCCCCAAGACCGCGAATTCCGCCGTCCCGAGGGCTCACGCCTGGCCCGCATTATTGGCACCGCGCTCCATCTGCTCTTGCAGCGCCTCGGCCCCCGCATTGCCACTCAGTCCATTGATCCCATGCAACTTGAACCACAGGTCGCCGCACTGCTGCGCGCCGCCGCGCTCGATGCCCGCCAATCGCAAATCGCCCTGCGGGAACTGTTGCAGATGATCGCATCTTGCCAGGCCGACCCCATCGCCCGCTGGATTCTAGCCGCTCATCCCGATGCTCAGTCTGAAGTCGCGTGGACCGGCTGGCTCAACGGCGAGATCCGCACCCTCCGCGCCGACCGCATCTTCCGCGCCGGCCCGGTGCCTCTCAGCTCCACCGAACCAGAATGTCTCTGGATTGTCGATTACAAGACCAGCAACCCTGGTTCCACCAACCCCGACGAATTCTTCGCCCGCGAACGCGCCGTCTACAGCCCGCAACTTGCGGCCTATGTACGCTTCGCCCGTGCCGCCTCCACGGCAAACGAACATATACCCGTTCGCCTGGGGCTGTACTACCCAAGGCTCACAGGCGCAAAGCATTTTGACTTTTGGGAGGGTTAAATCAGCTTGCCGGCATGCTGCTTGCAGTTTCCGCGCCGTCTGCTTCGCGTACATGGTGCCGCACGTCGGCGCCACGCACCCAAAAAATCACGTCCTCGGCCACGT